>CALJXB010000187.1 GCA_937974415.1 uncultured Kiloniellales bacterium | reverse complement strand
CCCACGGACGTCGTCGTCTTGCCCTCGCCCGCCGGCGTCGGCGTGATCGCCGTCACCAGGATCAGCTTGCCGTCCGGCCGATCCGACAAAGACTCCAGATAGTCCAGCGATACCTTCGCCTTGGTCTGACCGTAAGGCGATGTTGCCTCGGCCGGTATCCCGAGCTTCGACGCAATCTCCCCGATCGGAAGCTGCTCCGCAGCCCGCGCAATCTCGATGTCGCTCCCTACCATGGTCTCCCCTTCCGACCTTGAAGACTGAACGATCGCCTCAGGCGCCCAAGCGGGACCCGGCCGTGAGGCCGGCGCCAGCAACGAACTCGGCCGCAGCGACCTTGCCTCCGTCGTGCGGGCGAACCCGGCGCACCAGCAGGCCGCCGTCGCCACAGGCAACCGTGAAACCTTCTTTGGTGATATGGACGATCTCGCCCGCAGACCCGCCCGCGTCGGCGGGATTGCAATCGAAGACCTTCAGCTCCTTGCCGCCCACCGTGGTCCAGGCGCCCGGCTGGGGATTGGTCCCGCGGATCAGGTTGTAGACCTCGCCGGCCGGCTTCGTCCAATCGATCTTGGCGTCGTCCTTGCGGCACCAGCTTTCATAGGTCGCCTGGCTGTGATCCTGATCGACCCGCGGCGCCGTGCCGTCGCGCACCAGATCGACCGCTTCCACCATGGCGGCCACGCCCAGGGGAAACAGCTGGTTGAAGTAGAGGCTGCCGAGGGTGTCGTCGGGCCCGATCGCCACCTCCTTCTGCAGCAGGATCGGACCCTCGTCGAGCCCCTCGTCCGGCCAGAAGATGGTGAGGCCGGTCTTGGCCTCGCCCTGGATGATCGGCCAGTTGATGGAGCTCGGGCCCCGGTGCCGCGGCAGCAGGGAGGGATGATATTGGATGGTGCCGAGCTTCGGCGCGTCGAGCACGGGCTGGGGCACGAAGAGGGTCACGTAGGCCATGACGCAAAGGTCCGCCTCGAAGGACCGCATCAGCTCGTGGGCCTCCTTGGTCTTCCAGGAGGCCGGTTGATGAAGCGCCAGGCCCTTTTCGAGGGCGAAGGCCTTCAGGGAGTCGTCGGGCCGGCCCTCCCGGTCGGGGGCGCAGAAAGCCCCGACCACATTCTCGCCCCGCTCCAAGAGCCGCTCGAGAACGGCCTGGCCGAAGGCCTGCTGTCCGTGGACGACAATGCGCATCTTACAACCTCCCTCTTCCCCCGCTTGGCACTTGCAATACTAAGGATGACGTGATGGGGCCGGGCGCCTATTCGGCCGCCGCCGAAGCCTTCTGGCCGAGCGCGCCGGAGGCCCAGGTGGCCTCGATCTCGTCCTCGGAAAGGCCCAGCACGTCGCCCAGAATCTCGTCGGTGTGCTCGCCGAGCAAGGGCGAGGGGCCCACCTCGGCCGGCGAGTCCGACAATTTGATCGGCTGGCCGACGGTAAGGTACTTGCCGCGCGTCGGGTGGTCCACCTCGACCACCGTCCCGGTCGCCCGGAGCGACGGCTCCTCGGCCAGCTCCTTCATGGAGAGGATCGGCCCGCAGGGCACGTTGCGCTCGTTGAGGATCTCCATGACCTCGAACTTGTCCTTGGTCTTGGTCCATTCCTCGATGAGCGCGAAACACTGGTCGAGCTTGGGCAGGCGAGCCTCGGGGGTCGCCCACTCGGGATCGTCGATCAGCTCCTCCCGGCCGCAGAGCTTCATGTATACGGCCCAGCCCGGCGGTTGGATGATGACATAGATGTAGTCGTTGGCGCCGCCGCCCTTGGTCTTCACCGCCCAGCCCGGCTGGCCGCCGCCCGAGGCGTTGCCGGCGCGCGGGCACTCGTCGGTGAAGGTGCCGTTCGGGTACTGGGGATATTCCTTCAGGGGCCCGTGTGCGAGGCGCTGCTGATCGCGCAGCTTGACCCGCGCCAGATTGAGCACCCCGTCCTGCATGGCCGCCAGCACCCGCTGGCCGCGGCCGGTCTTTTCGCGGTGGTAGAGCGCAGTCACGATGCCGAGGCCGAGATGGAGGCCGGTGCCGGAATCGCCGATCTGGGATCCGGTGACCAGCGGCGGCCCATCGTCGAAGCCGGTAGTCGAGGCCGAGCCGCCGGTGCATTGAGCGACGTTCTCGTAAACCTTGCAGTCCTCGTAGGGGCCCGGCCCGAAGCCCTTCACCGAGGCGTAGATCATGCGCGGATTGAGCTCCTGGATCTTCTCCCAGGGAAAGCCCATGCGGTCGATGGCGCCCGGCGCGAAGTTCTCGACCAGCACGTCGCAGGCCTTGATCAGCCTTTCGAGGATCGCTTTGCCGCCTTCGCTCTTGGTGTCGAGGGTCATGGAGCGCTTGTTGCCGTTCAGCATGGTGAAGTAGAGCGAGTCCACATCGGGAATGTCGCGCAGCTGGGTGCGGGTGATGTCGCCGACGCCCGGGCGCTCCACCTTGATCACGTCGGCACCGAACCACGCCAGCAGTTGCGTACAAGTGGGCCCCGACTGCACATGGGTGAAATCGAGAATTCGAACCCCTTCAAGCGCTTTCATCGCCGTCCCTCACTCTGTTCCCCCTGATAGTCCGCCAATCCCGAAACCCACAAAGGCCCGTTTATTTGTACATGGTCTGGGCCTTGGTCCCTGGCGCGTACTCGTTGGGATCGACCCAGATATTGACCACCGCGGACCTGCCGTCGCTCAGCACCGCTTCGCGCGCCCGCTGAAGCGCCGGTGCGATCTCGGCCGGGTCCCGGACTTCCTCGCCGTAGCCGCCGAGCATCTCCGCGAACTTGCTGAACGGCACGTCGCCCAGCTTGTTGCCGATGTCGCCCCGCTCCTCGCCGTACTTCGCCAGCTGGCCGTAGCGGATCTGGTTCATCGCCGAGTTGTTGCCGATGACGGCGATGTAGGGCGCGCCGAAGCGGTTGGCGGTCTCCATGTCGAAGGCGGTCATGCCGAAGGCGCCGTCGCCGTAGTAGCACAAGATCTCCTTATCCGGGTGGGCCAGCTTTGACGCCATGGCGAAGCCGGTGCCGACTCCCAGGCTGCCGAGCGCCCCGGGGTCCATCCAATGTCCCGGCCGGCGCGGCTGCACCGCCTGGGCGGAGATGGTCACCACGTCGCCGCCGTCGCCGATATAGACCGTGTCTTCGGTCAGGAATTCGTTGATCTCCCAGGCGACCCGGTAGGGATGGATCGGGCTGCTGTCGGAAAGGAACAGCGGCATCAGCTTGTCGCTTGCCTTGCCCTCGGCGGCGCGCAGCTCGTCGAGCCAGGCCACGCGGCGGTCGGCGCCGTTGTCGTTGCGCCCGGTGGTGGCCGCATGGACAGCCCCCAGGATGGCGCCGGGATCGCCCACCAGGCCGAGGGAGATATCGCGGTTCTTGCCGACGGTCTTGTAGTCCAGGTCGATCTGCACCACCGCCGCGTCGGCCTTGAGGCGCTTGCCGTAGCCCATGCGGAAGTCGAAGGGGGTGCCCACGATCACGATCACATCGGCCTTGTCGAAGGCCATGCGGCGGGTGCGGTGGAAGTGGTGGGGATCGCCCGGCGGCAGGATGCCGCGGCCGGCGCCATTGAAATAGGCCGGGATGTTCAGGGCGCGCACCAGGTCGATCGCCGCCTCATGGCCGCGGCTGGCATAGACTTGAGAGCCGAGCAGCACGCAAGGGCGCTCCGCCTTCACCAGCAGGTCCGCCAGGGTCTCGATGTCGGCGGGATCGCCGATCGACTTGGTCGAGGCCCGGTAGTGGCCCGGCTCGGGAACCACGGCCGT
>CALJXB010000186.1 GCA_937974415.1 uncultured Kiloniellales bacterium | reverse complement strand
CCGACGGCGCGGAAAACAGGGCGTGGATCAGGCCGCGAAGGGGTCGCGCACCAGGATGGTGTCGTTGCGTTCCGGGCTGGTGGACAGCAGGGCCACGGGGGCGCCGATCAGCTCCTCGATGCGCCGGATGTACTTCACGGCGGTGGCCGGCAGGTCGGCCCAGGAGCGGGCGCCCTGGGTGCTTTCGCGCCAGCCTTCCAGGGTCTCGTAGACCGGCTCGACCCGCGCCTGGCGGGCGCCCAGGGCCGGCAGGTAATCGAAAGTTTCTCCGTCGATCCGGTAGCCGACGCAGCCCTTCAAGGGGTCGAAGCCGTCCAGCACGTCGAGCTTGGTGAGCGCAATGCCGTCGATGCCGCCCACGGTGACGGCCTGGCGGACCATGACCGCGTCGAACCAGCCGCAGCGGCGCTTGCGGCCCGTCACCACGCCGAACTCGCGGCCGCGCTCGCCGAGCCGTTCGCCGACCTCGTCGGTCAGCTCGCTGGGGAAGGGCCCGCTGCCGACCCGGGTCGTGTAGGCCTTGGTGATGCCCAGCACGTAGTCGAGGCCGGCCACGGCCATGCCCGAGCCCGCCGCGGCCTGGCCGGCGACGGTGTTGGATGAGGTGACGAAGGGGTAGGTGCCGTGGTCGACGTCGAGCATGGTGCCTTGCGCGCCTTCGAAGAGGATGCGCCGGCCCGCGCGGCGGGCCTCGGCCAGACGCTGCCAGACGCGGTCGGCGAAGGGCAGAACCTGGGGCGCGATTTCGAGCAAGGGATCTATCAGATCGTCACGTTCGAAGGGGGTCTCGCCGAGGCCGCGCATCAGGGCGTTGTGGTGCAGCAGCAAGGCCTCCACCCGGGCCGCCAAGGCGTCCGGGTCGGCGAGGTCGCACAGCCGCACCGCGCGCCGCCCCACCTTGTCTTCGTAGGCCGGCCCGATGCCGCGTCCGGTGGTGCCGATCTTGGCGGCACCGCTGGCGGCCTCCCTGGCGCGGTCTACCTGGCCGTGCAGGGGCAGGATGAGGGCTGCGTTGTCGGCAATCTTGAGGTTGTCGGGCGTGATGGTGAGGCCTTGCTCGGACAGGCGGGCGATCTCGTCCACCAGGGCCCAGGGGTCGACCACGACGCCGTTGCCGATGATGGACAGCTTGCCGGGCCGCACTACGCCGGAGGGCAGCAGCGAGAGCTTGTAGGTGATGCCGTCGACCACCAGCGTGTGGCCGGCGTTGTGGCCGCCCTGGAAGCGCACCACCACGTCGGCTCGCTCGGACAGCCAGTCGACGATCTTGCCCTTGCCCTCGTCGCCCCACTGGGAGCCCACCACCACGACATTGCCCATCGCGTGCGTCCTATCCGTTAAATCTCTTGGATCTCGCCGTCGATCAGAACGTGGCTGCAGCCGAGCCGGCGCGCCTCGGTTATTGCATCGGCGGTGGGTTCGAGACCCGAAAGGGTCGGCCAGCCCTGCGCCCTCAGCGCGCGGCCGGCCTCGGGGTTGCAGCTCTGCGGAAGAAAGATGCGCGCCGGGCGCTCGGCCGCCGGCAGGGCGCGCAGTACGGTATCCATATAGAGCGTGAAGCCGGTGGAGGTTTCCCGACGGGTGCCGAAGCCTTCGGCTTGATAGCGGCCGCCGCGGCCCAGTTCGCCCCGCACGTCGCGGGCAAAGAAGGTGAACGAGATGCCGCTGTGGTACTCGAAGCCGCGGTGCTCGACCGGATCGATGGTCAGCGCGACTTCCGGGGACTCGCGCCGGATGCCGGCCACCACGTGGGCCAGCTTTTCGACCTCGTCCCGGCCTTCCTCCGGCAAGGCGAGCGCCTGGAGCGCGGTAAGCGCCTGATCGGCCGGCCCCGTGGCCCGCAAGAGGCCTGCGAAGAGGCCGTTGCGGTCGCCGGAGATTTCGCCCACCGCCTCGGCATCCTTGCGGTCGAGCGCCTGGCGCAGGGCCTCCGCGGCCTCCGCGTCGACCGCGAGGGCCTTGGTCACGGCTGGAACCAGGGTCGGCAAACCGAGGTCCGCCGAGAGGCCGCCCACGCCGATGGCTTCGAGCGCCGAGACCGCCAAGACGACGACCTCGGCATCGCCGGCCTCCTGGGAGGCGCCGATCAGTTCGGCGCCGGCCTGGGCGAACTGCCGCTCCGGGCGAAGCTGGCCGCCGCGCACCCGCAAGACCTGACCACCATAGCAGAGGCGCAACGGCCTGGGCTCGGATTTCAGGCGGGTGGCCGCGATGCGGGCCACTTGGGGCGTGATATCGGCCCTGAGCGCCATCATGCGCTGGCTGACCGGGTCCATGAGGCGAAAGCTTTCCTTGGCGACGGCCTGGCCGGCCCCGGAGAGCAGGGTGTCCTCGAACTCCATGAGGGGCGGCTTGACCCGCTCGTAGCCGAACGACGCGAAGGCCGCGACCAGGCGCTCGAGGACCGCCGCCTCGTGGGAAGCGTCGGGCGGCAGGAGATCTTGCAGGCCAGCGGGCAGAAGAGCCTTATCCGCTGTCTCGGTCATGTTTCGCTCGTGCTCGGCCAAGTGGCCAGCCAGTTGCGGACCCGGCATCGCGGGCTACAACCGGGCCTCCGGCCAGGAGGTTTAGAGGCGGCAAAGGGTACTACCCGGTTTGCCGCGGCACGGCAAACGGAAACCGCTTTCGGTGTCCATCCTACTCGGCGTGCCCGATCGACCAGTCGCTCTCGCTGAACCGGCCCGATCTCTATGTGAAAGCCAACCCTTTCCCGGTCGTTCACATTCGCTCGTCCACACCCGGTCTAAGGCGAATTGCCGGCGAATGGTCGGTGACTTAGCTCTGAAGCAGTTCACTTCGGTCGACTCGGCACCACCGGCTACTTTCTGTTCACGGCAGGCGCAGAATCGCAACAACAAGCGGAGGTCGCACGATGGGCTTACCATCGGACCCGACCCGTTTCGGGTGCGGTTCATGAGGCCTGAGGCTACCGTCGTTTGACCTTAGGGAGCGTTCCGGCAGTATGGCGGCGGCTAGCATAACCCCTGTCCGGGGGGCTTATCGCGAGGGCGAAAGATGGACAGAGACACAAAACCGGTAATCGCGACCTTGATGGTAGCGGCGCTCACGATCGGCACCGACTTCACCGGCGCCCTGCTTCTGGTCACGCCCATCGAGCGTGACTTTTCGGCCGACATCACCACCACGCAATGGGTGTTGAACATCTACGCCCTGACCTTCGGGGTCTTCATGGTTACCGGCGGCCGGCTGGGCGACATGTACGGGCACAGGCGCCAGATTCTGGTCGGCATCGTTATCTTCCTGGTCGCGTCCGTAAGCTGTTTTCTAGCACCTTCGATTGGCTGGCTGATCGGCTCGCGCGCCGTCCAGGGCGTCGGTGCAGCCCTCCTCTGGCCGTGTATCCTGGCCCTCGCCGCGACGAGCGTGGACGAGGACAAGCGGGGCTTGGCGATGGGGCTCATCCTGGCCGGGGTCACGGGCGGCAACGTGGCCGGGCCGCTCATCGCCGGCGTGGTGACCTGGATCGGCGATTGGCGGCTGTTTTTCCTGGTGAACACGGTGATGGCGGTGCTGACCGCAGGTCTGGTGCTGCGCTTCTTGAGGAAGGAATCGCCGGGCAAGACCGGCGAACACATCGACATCGCCGGCATGGCGGTCCTGGGCTTGGCGCTTCTGGCGCTGATTTACGGTCTGGATGTCGGGGCCGACTGGGGTTGGGCGTCGGCCGGCCTCATCGGCCTGCTTGTCTTGAGCGCGGCTTTGTTCGTCGCGCTGCCGTTCGTAGAATCCCGCGTCAAGGACCCCCTCTTGCCGCCGAGCCTGATGCGAAACCGCGAGTTCCTGTTGGCCCTGTCGACCAATGGCCTGCTGGTCCCCGCCCTCTTCGTCGCCTTCCTGTATTTTCCGCAGTACATGCAAAAGACCATGGGTTGGTCGGTGCTGGAGGCCTCCGTCGGGATGCTGCCGATGATGGTTCTGCTGGCGGTGGGATCGATTCTCGGCGGGCGTTTGTATGCCCCGATCGGTCCCCGGCGCCTGCTGCTCGCGGGCTACACCCTGGTCGCTCTGGGCGCGGCCACGATCATCTTCCTGATACCGTCCTGGGGCTACTTCGCCATTCTGCCCGCCATGATCGTGATGGGGCTGGGCGCCACCCTGTGCGTCGGCACGGCTGGCACGGCGGCGGTCAGCACGGTCCCACCCTCGCGCGCCGGCGTCGCCGGCGGGCTGTCCTTCATGGTCCACTTGAGCACCGGCGCGCTCGGCGTGGCCGGCGCGACCGCAATCATGAACGCCGAGACCGCCGGTGTGGCTCAAGCCGGAATGGACAAGGCTTTCGCCACCGGAATGAGCCATGCCTACTGGCTGGCGACGGCCTTGGCGATCCTCGGCATCATCGTGGCCGCGGCGATCGACGAAAAGAAAATGCAGACCGTCCACGACTAAGCG
>CALJXB010000185.1 GCA_937974415.1 uncultured Kiloniellales bacterium | reverse complement strand
GGCGGCAAGACCTTCATGGGCGCGCCGTGCCGGCGGCGGAAACAGTCGTGGGCGCAAAAGAAAACCCCGCCGAACGTGCGACGGGGTCTAGGACGTCGACCTGTCTTTGAAAATTTCTCGGCCAATATGGCCGTCGGCCCTGAGCCGGAACCGGCGGCATGCTCATTTGCACCAAGACCATGTTAATGAAGCTTCGCCCGGAGAAAAGACTCATCACGAAGTTACCCACAGCATTATTCGGCGTTTTCTTGACATCCCGCTCACTTTTAGTTGGCTTTAAATACTCGAGACCGGATAAGTCCAAATGCATTCATTTAGGTAATATATTAGTACATTGAAGCATTTTGAAACACATTTCGGCCACTGCCGCCGCCGGACGCTTACCCGTCCGCCAGCCGGATGGCGAGAACGGCCGCCCTGACACGCCTCAGCCGAACTTGGCCAGGTAGTTTTCGGCCAGCGCCACGGTGTCGTTGGTGTAGTCCACGCCCATCTCCTGGGCCAGCTCGGTCGCCGAGTGGGAGCCGATCCAGGCGACCAGCAGCAGCCGGCGCAGCAGGATGAAGGTGGGGATCTCGTCCTCGTCGGCCTGGGCTAGGTCGAGCACCTTGCGGTAGCCCGCGACCCAGGCGGCGACCCATTCGGGCACCTCCGGCCTGTGCTCGATGAAGCTGAGCGCCGAGCCCAGGTCGTACATGAACCAGCCGAGGCCGCAGTCGTCGAAATCGATGACCCGCGTGCCGGTCTCGTCCACCAGCCGGTTGGCCAGGCGCAGGTCGGCGTGGATCACGCCGAAGCGCTCTGGGCCCTGGCCGTAGGTCTCCAGGCGTCGCTTGATGGCGGCCGAAAGGCGCTCGAAGAGGGCCATCTTCTCGGCGTCGAGGCCCATGCCGTCCTGCCAGCGGCCCCAGTAGGGCTTGTCGCCCAGCATGTGATCGTAGACCCACACCAGGCGCTCGAAGTTGTCGGGCCGGGCCCAGCCCTTGGAATGCTTGTGGAGCCGGGCGGAGATCTCGCCGAGCTCCTCGAAGGGGCCGACGAGATCGCCGCTTTCGTCGGGCTCGTGGCCGGCCAGCCAGTCGAACAACACGCAGTGGCGCGGCCGCGGCACGCCGGTGCTCGAGACGTCCTGGATCAGTTCGCCGTCCTTGCCGGCCAGCGCGATCGGCGTCGGCACGCCTGCTTCCTCGCGCAGCGCCTTCATCCAGGCGAGCTCGCAGCCGATGCCGTTCTTGGTGTGATAGTCCTCGCGGTGGACCCGGAGCGCCCATGTGCCTCCGCTCGCCGGGGCGTCGACCCGGTAGGTCATGTTTTCCGAGTAGTTGATCAGGCTGACGCGGGCGTCTGCGGGCAGCTCGTAGGCGCCGAGGGCGTCCTGCGCCAGCTCGCCGATCCGTTCGAGCTGCCCCTCCGGGCTCAGGTCGTCGAAGGATTCCATGCCGACTCCGGACCTCCCTCTCCTTGATCGTCGCGCTCTTACTCTAGGCCGCCCGGCGGGCCCCGCCGAAGGCCGCGGCGCGGGCCTGGCCGACGGCGGTCTCCAGCCGGTTCAAGACCTCGTCGCAGAGGAACGTGTCGTAAAGGATACCGGGCTTGAACTGCAAGACCCGAGGGTCGAGGGTCGAAAAGATCGCCCAGACGCCGTTGTCGTAAAGCGCCTTCATGACGTGCATGGCACCCTTCTCGTGGTTGAACTCCAGGCCCATGACGACGCCGCGCTGGCGGATGCCGACGAAGAAGTCCGGGTACTGGGCTTGGATCCGCACAAGGCCCTGGCGGACGTGGTCGGCGATGTAGTGGACGATGGAGCGGGTTTCCGGGCGCTGGCAGATCTCGATCACCTTGAGCGCCGCGATGCAGCCGAGCTCGGCCCCGCCGAAGGTGGACATGTGGCCGAAGCCGTCCTCCTTGAGCCAGGCCGCGGCGCGTTCATTCGCTACCACGGCGGCGATCGGATAGATGCCGCCCGACAGCCCCTTGCCGGTGACCAGGATGTCGGGCACCACGCCATAGGTCTCGATGCCCCACATCTCGCCGCAGCGCATCAGCCCAGTCTGCACCTCGTCGGCGATGTAGAGGGTTCCCACCTTCTCGCAGGCCTTCTTGATCGCCTGGAGATAGCCTTCCTGGGGCATCGGAAAGCCGTAGGTGGCGGGAATCGTCTCCATGATGACGCAGGCGGCGTCGCCGACGCGGATCGCCGCCTCCATGGCCTCCCAGTCGTTGAACGGGACCTGGACGATCTCGTTGGGGTCGCCTTCGCTGAGGAACAGCTTGGAGAAGCGCTGGTCGCCGGTCTGCACGGCGAGGCCGGTGTGGCCGTGATAGCAGCGCTGGATCGAGATGATCTTGCGCCGCTGGGTGGCGTGGCGGGCGCTCTTGAGCGCGATGTCGATGGCTTCGGCCCCGCCGCTGCCGTAGATCGAGTAGTGCAGTCCCGGCGGGGTCACTTCGGCCAGCTTTTCCGCCAGCTTGGTGCGCATCAGCGAGGGGAAGTGGTGGTTGCCCATGTCGAAGTGGTCCATGCCCTCGCGCACCGCCTGAACCACCTCGGGGTTGCGGTGGCCGACGTTGTAGGTACCGCCGTTCAGGTGCACGTCGATGAGGCGCTTGCCGTCCATGTCGTAGAGGAAGTAGCCCTCGCGCCGGTCGATCACCAGGTCGACCCCGAAGCGCTGCCAATCGGAGGTCTTGCCGGGGTTCCAGTACTCTTTCGAGCGCTCCAGGAAGTCGTCCTTGGCCTGGCTCATGTCGTTCTCCGCCGTCGTCTAATGGCGGGCTCCACGCCCGAAACCGTACGCAGACCGCCTCGATCCTGGCCCTCAGGGTAGGCCGGGGGCGGCGCAGCCGGCTTGACAGGAACCGCCCGTTTGTTGACATCGTGCCGGGCATTAAACATAGGGAGGAGACGGCCATGGCGGGTGAGGCAACGGGCACCAGGTATACGCCGCAGGCGGCGAGCGCGGCGGAGATCGTCGCCGACTTCGCCAGCGACGTGAAAACCAAGCCGACGCCGGCCATGCTTCGGGCGCTCGCCGAGGCGGAGGTGGGCGACGAGCAGGCGGGCGAGGATCCGACGACAAACGAGCTATGCCGGCGCATCGGTGACCTGCTCGGCAAGGAGGCCGCGGTGCTGCTGCCCACCGGCACCATGTGCAACGAGATTGCGCTCGCTTTGCATTGCGAGCCGGGCAGCGAGGCGATCTGCGCGCGCTCGTCCCACATCATCAACTTCGAGGCGGGCGGGCCGGGCGCCCTCGGCGGCATCATGATCCACGCCCTCGACGGCGAACGCGGGATGTTCACCGCGGCCGACGTGCTGGCGGCCGTGCGCCCGTCCTCGCGCTACGCGCCGGAAAGCCGGCTGGTCGCCGTCGAGCAGACCAGCAACTTGGGCGGCGGCGGCGTCTGGCCGCTGGAACAGCTCCGCGAGGTCGCCGTCGAAGCCAAGGCCCACGGCCTCAAGACCCACATGGACGGCGCCCGCCTCTTCAATGCCTGCGTCAGCTCCGGAGTCTCGCCGGGGGATTACGCCGAGGGCTACGATACCGTCTGGATCGATCTCACCAAGGGCCTCGGCGGCTTTGCCGGCGCCGTGCTGGCCGGCTCGGCCGAGGACATCGACAAGGCCTGGCGCCTCAAGCAGCGCTGGGGCGGCGCCCTGCGCCAGTCCGGGCACATCGCCGCCACCGGCCTCTACGCCCTGGATCACCACATCGACCGCCTGACCGAGGACCATGCCCTGGCCGCCTCGATCGGCGCGCGCATCGCCGACATGCCCAAGGTGGCGGGCGTGCTGCCGGTCGAGACCAACGTCGTGATCTTCGACATTGCCGACGACGGCCCGGCGGCCGAGGCGGTCGTCGCCGCGCTGCTGCGGAAAGGCGTGCGCATGGGTGCCTTTGGCGAACGGCGGATCCGAGTCGTCACCCATCTGGGGGTCGACCGGGCCGGCGGCGACCTGCTGTGCGAGCACTTGCCGGCGGCTCTCATGGAGGAGGAGAGATGATGCGATTGCAGGACAAGGTCGTTCTGGTCACCGGCGGCAACTCGGGCATCGGCCGGGGCATCGTGCGCTGCGCGGTGGCCGAGGGCGCGCGGGTCGCGCTGGCGGGGCGCGACGCGCAGAAGGGCGCGGACACCCTGGAGGAAATCCGCGCGTCCGGCGGCGAGGCCGACTTCTTCGCCGGCGACCTCAGCCGAGAGTCCGATGCCCAGGCCCTGGTCGAGCAGGCCTGCCAGCGCTTCGGCCGCCTCGACGTGGTCGTGAACAACGCCGGCGCCGGCTCGCGCCGCTGCGGGGTCGAGGCCGCCGACGGGCCCGGCGTCCGGCTGCGTAAGCTGATGGGCCCCAACCTGGAGGCGGCCTATTACGTCTCGGCCTATGCCATGCCGGCACTGAAGGCCGCCGGCGGCGGGGCCATCGTCAACATCTCCTCGACGGCCACCTTCCACGGCAACTGGGGCAGCTACGGTGTCGCCAAGGCCGGCATCGAGGCGCTGACCCGGGCCCAGGCGGCCGAGGGCGCGCCCCACGGC
>CALJXB010000184.1 GCA_937974415.1 uncultured Kiloniellales bacterium | reverse complement strand
CGCCCGTCTCGGGCCTAAGGTTGGCGCCCGAGGCCCAAGCATGGGGGTGGGATCATGGCTACGGCGCAACACTCCCGCTCGCGGGTTTCCGGAGCGGGCGAGGCTGGAACCTTCAGGCGTCTCGTGGGCGCGCTTCTCCTGGTGATCGGGATCGCCGCCGGACCGGCTGCGGCGCAAGAGACCGTCGGCAAGGTGATCTCCGCCGAGCAGGCCATGCAACTGGCCGCTTCAGGCGAGATCGTCTTGGTCGATGTGCGCTCGCCCCAGGAATGGCGGCAGACCGGCGTGCCGGCGGGCGCGGAGATGGTCACAATTCACCAGCCCAACGGGCTGATCGGATTCCTCGATGCCATGGGCGAGGCCCTGAGCGACGACCGCGGCCGGCCGATCGCCCTCATCTGCGCTCGGGGCAACCGTTCGTCGGTTGCCTCTACCGCGCTCGCCCGGGCGGGCTACACTCAAGTCTACAATATCCGCGAGGGCATGTTCGGCAGCCCGGACGGGCCCGGCTGGATGGCCCGCGGCCTGCCCATGGACTCCTGCCGCACTTGTTGAGGGGCGGCGCCCCTAGAATCGCCGCCCCATAAACCGGCGCGCCAGGGCGTGCCTGCTACTTCCGCTTCAGCAGGGCCTGGCTGACGGCGCGGACCTGATCTTCCACGTTGATTTCCATGTAGGAGGTGATTTCCAGGTCCCTATCCTCGAAGACGTCGGTGCCGGGGCGGTGCTTGGCCCAGGCCTCGACGGCCCGGTCGCGCGCCCTGACGAGCTCTGAGATTTGCGGCTTGAACAGGCCCACGAGCGCCGTAATCCAGCGGTTGACCGGCCAGGACGGACGCGCATGGTCGATATCGAAGAGCTCCAAGAGGGCGATCACGTCGTCGGCGTTGTACCAGACCTCGCCGGTCACCCAGCGGTTGGTCGAGAACAGCCGGAACGGAAAGCCTGCCGGGTTCATGGCGATTGCGATCAGGTGGCTCAGCTCGTCGTTGGGGTCGTCGGGCACCGGCCGGCCGGGAAAGTCCGCCGGCTTGATCTCCGGCGGCATGCCCTTGGGCCGGAGAAAGGTGTGGAAGTGGCCGTGCTCGCCGGGAAAGCGCTGGGCGACCGCGTGGGCGTGATAATAGTACTGGGAATGGGTCTCCCGGTCGTAGACGTCGCCCTTGGGATAGTGATCCCATTCGAAGAAGGTGTCGGTGCCGCGCAGCAGCTCGCCCACCACATTATCGCCGGTCTTGGCGAGAACCCGGTAGACCTCGACGACTTGCTGGCCGGCCAGCGCCATGACCTCCAGGTCTTCGCTCGGCAAGCTGTCGAAGTCTACCGCCGTGGCAATCTGGTAATCCTCAAGGGCCTCAACTGTGCGCATGACTCGCTTCCCACCTCAGCTCCGGCTATCCAGGCTCATATAACCGCCATCCCATCACATCATAAAGCGGCCCGAAGGGCCGAGATCTGAGCTATCTCAATTTCGGCCCAGCGTTTTGGGCGCCGATCCGGCCCGCCTTGGGCCGCCCCGGTCGCATTCATTTAAGGAGATCTCAGGTCCGAGGGAAGCGCCCGTCACCTCACTCCCTCATCAAAATCACGTTAGCGGACGGGCCGCGGCGCCTTAAGGCGTGGGAGCGGCCTATTGGTCGCTCACCGCGCGAAAGCCGATCAGGATGTGTTTCAGTCCCTCGGGTCGGCCATGATGGGCCGCCGGCCGACAGACGCCGCAGCCCTTGTCGTCCCACGACCCGCCCTTGACCATTCGACGTCCCGGCCCGGCCGAGGTGCTGGTCCACTCGAACACCTGGCCAGCCGCGTCGAGCAGGCCAAAGGGGCTGACTCCCGCAGGGAAGCTGCCGACAGGCAGAGTGTCGAAGGGCCCCGCGTCGTGGCTGTTGAGCACGGAAGGGTTCCAAAAGTTGCCCCAGGGGAAGCGCCGCCCATCGGTGCCGCGGGCCGCCTTTTCCCATTCCGCCTCGGTCGGCAGGCGCCAGGTCCGGCCGGTGACCTCGCTCAGCCAGGCGACGTAAGCGAGCGCGTCGGCGTAACTCACCAGTACCACCGGATGGTCTTCGCGCCCCGGCGGCGGGCGGCCATCCTGCCAGGCGTGACGGCGGGTCCGTTCATAGGGGTGGACCAGCTTGTAGGCCTCCCAGGTATCGGGACCGACGTCCGGGGCGGCCCGTCCAGTGGCCTCGATGAAGGCGGCATATTGCCGATTGGTGATCGGTGCCGCCGTGATCGCATAGCGGCCGGTCTCGGCCGGCCCGGCCGGCCGCTCGGCATCGTACCAGCCCCACAAGCGAGTCCGGTTGTGGCCATAGGCGGCTTCGTCGAGCTTATAGCCGGTCTCCCGCTCCGCCGCGTTGGAGCCCATGATGAAGGGCCCGGCCGGGATCTCGATCACCTCCGGCAGGACGGGATCCGATTGGCTGGCGGCCCGGGCGCCGTAGGGAAGCAGCGCGCCGAGGATCCAAGCCGCGATCGCGAGTGAAATGCCGGTCCTTCCAACAAGGACACCGCAGCTTGAGTTTTGGCGTGGGACGTTCATGGCGCAAGCGCTATAGCAGATCGTCCGGAGTCGGTGGATGACAATCTTGTCAGGTTCCGGCCCCGCGGCCCGGCACGAAAATGGGTGGGGGAGCGAAAGCGAGGCTAGCCGCGCACCACCATGACCGAACACTTGGCATGCCGCACCACCCGGGAAGCATTGGGGCCGATCAGGTAGTCCTCGTAGCCCGGCCGGTGGGAGGCCATGACGATCAAATCGGCGTCGATCTGCTGCGCACAACCGAGAATTTCCTTGTAAATCCCGCCCTGTCCCACGACCTGCAGGACCTCGAGATCCTCCGGAAAGGCCTCTTTGACGAAAGCGTGCAGGGCCTGCTTCGCGTGCTCCAGGGCCTTGGTTTCGAAGTCCGCGGGGAAGTAGCTGGCGACGATCGGCATGCCGAAGTCCGGCAGGACCGTGTGCACGTGCACGCGGGCGCCGAAAGCGCGCGCCAGGTCGATGGTCGTCTGAACGGCTTTGCGCTGGCTGTCGATGTCGTTCAGGTCGATGGCCAGCAAGATCTCCTTGTACATACCCAGGTTCCTCGATCAATCGGTGGCGGCTTCGGCCGCCTCATGCGCTTGCCGCCGGCGCCGCTGCAGCATATAGACCGCCGCCAAAAGCAGGATCGCCGGAATATAGAAGAGCTGCTTGGGCATGCGATCGGCCTCGACTTCGATGCCGGTGATTTGCCAGTCGAAGTCGAGCTTGGCTTGCTCGGCCGGGCCGCCGAAGGTGATGTTGTCGATCAGCACCTTGCCGTCCTCGTCGCGCACCTCGATGCCGGCGTGCTCCATCAGGCGCTCGGCGCCGTCGCCGGCGGGCCCGAGCGGCAGGACCACGGTCTTCGAGACCATCTCGCCGGACGAGAGATCCTCGCCCTCCACCATCATGCGGATGTCGCCGTCGGCAGCGGCGCTACCGGCGACCTCGACGATGCGCGCAGGTTCCTCTAGGCGGTAGGGCGGCTCGATCTGATCGAGCCAGAAGCCGGGCCGGAACAGGGTGAAGGCGATGAGCAGCAAGGCCGCGGTTTCCCAAAGCCGGCTCTTGGAGATGAAGTAGCCCTGCGTCGCCGCGGCGAAGGTGATCATCGCCGCCAGGGCCGTCACGATGGTGACCACCAAATGCACCGGCCCCTCGATTCCGATCATCAGCAGTTCGGTATTGAAGATGAAGAAGAACGGCAGGATGGCGGTGCGAATATCGTAGGGGAAGCCTTGTATGCCCGTGCGGATCGGATCGCCGCCCGATATGGCGGCGGCGGCAAAGGCGCCCAGGCCCACCGGCGGCGTATCGTCGGCGAGGATGCCGAAGTAGAAGACGAACATGTGAACGGCGATGAGCGGCACGATGAGGCCCTGCGCCGCGCCGAGGGTCACGATCACCGGGGCCATCAGCGAGGACACCACGATGTAGTTCGCCGTGGTCGGCAGGCCCATGCCCAGAATCAGGCTGATGATCGCGGTAAAGAACAGTATCAGCATCAAGTTGCCGGCGGAGACGAACTCGACGAACTCGGCCATGACCAAGCCGACTCCCGTGAGGGTGACGGTGCCGACGATGATGCCGGCCGCCGCCGTGGCGACACCGATGCCGATCATGTTGCGCGCGCCGGCGATCATGCCGTCGTGGCATTCCTTCAGGCCCTGGCGCAGGCCGCCGGCGAAATCCCCCGCGCCGCGCATCATTTTTTTGAAAGCGTGCTGGGTGAGGACGATGAACAGCAGGAACACGGTGGCCCAGAAGGCCGCAAGGCCGGGTGAGAAGCGCTCCACGGTGAGGCACCAGATCAGCACCACCAGGGGCACGAGATAATACAGGCCCGCCTTGATGGTCGGCCCCGCCTCGGGCAGCACGTCGATCTCGGTGGTGACCTCGAGCTCCGGGAAGCGTGTGGAATACTTGAGCAGCCCGAGGTAGGCCGCGACCAGCACCGCCGCGGCGATGTAGATCGTGGCGTCGCCCGCCACTTGCTTGGTCCAATCGAAGCCGTAGTAGATCACGCCCGAGAGGATGATCATCCCGATGATCGTCATGAGGAAGGAGATGAGGCCCCGCATGAGCGTCGTCTCGCTCCGCCGGGGCAGCCCCTTCATGTCGGCCTTCATGGCCTCCAGGTGGACGATGTAGACCAGCGCGATGTACGAGATGATCGCGGGCAGGAAGGCGTGCTTGATGACATCCACGTAGGAGATGCCGACGTACTCCACCATGAGGAAGGCGGCCGCGCCCATGATCGGCGGGGTAAGCTGGCCATTGGTGGACGACGCCACCTCCACTGCGCCCGCCTTCTCGGCCGAGAAGCCGACCCGCCTCATCAGCGGGATGGTGAAGGTCCCGGTGGTGACCACGTTGGCGATCGAAGAGCCCGAGATAAGGCCGGTCATGGCCGAAGATACGACGGCTGCCTTGGCCGGCCCGCCCCGCATGTGGCCGAGCAACGCAAAGGCGACGCGGATGAAGTAGTTGCCGGCCCCCGCCTTCTCCAAGAGCGCCCCGAACAGCACGAAGAGGAACACCATGCTGCTGGACACGCCGACGGCGATGCCGAACACGCCCTCGGTGCCCAACCACTGGTGCGACATGGCCTTGGCGAAGGACGCGCCTTTCCACTGGATGACTTCCGGAATGTAGCTGCTGTCGCCGAAGAAGACGTAGCACAGGAAGACCGTGGCCACGACCATCAGCGGCGGGCCGAGCGCGCGGCGGGTTGCCTCCAGCAACAATACCATGCCGACGCCGGCGACTATCAGATCTTGGGTGATGGGCCGGCCGGGGCGCTCGGACAGCTCGTTGTAGAAGAGAAAGAGATAGCCTGCACAGAAGGCGCCGACGAGGGCAAAGACCCAGTCCTGGATTGGGATGCGGTCGCGGGGCGAGCGCTTGAGGGCCGGATAGGCGGTATAGGCCAGAAATATGGCGAACGCGAGATGGATAGAGCGGGACTCCGTGGAGTTCATGACCGGAATTATCTTCGCAACCATGAACGGCAAAGGCGAGGCGATCCAGAGCTGAAACAGGGACCAAACGAGCGCGACGATGGCGAGCAGCTTGCCGACCGCGCCGACGGGATCCCGCGCGCCCGCATCGCTCGAGGCCACGATCTCGGCCAGTTCCTCTTCGGCGACTTTTCTTTGCCCGCCGTTGGTCTCACTCATCCCTGCTTCCCCTCAACATCGATCCGCTAACCACAACCCGTCTATTATCCTTTTCGGCGGCCATCACTCCAGCAAGCCCGCTTCTTCGAAATAGCGC
>CALJXB010000183.1 GCA_937974415.1 uncultured Kiloniellales bacterium | reverse complement strand
TTCACGTCGCCGGAGCCGCCGATGTCTTCCGGATGGGCGGCGCCGCCCTGGAACTCGGAGAAGATCGCGGCGAAGGGCTTGCCCATGACGTGCGCCAGCACGTTGAGCCGGCCGCGGTGGGGCATGCCGATTACGACCTCTTCAAGGCCGAGCTCGCTGCCGCGGCGCAGAATCTCCTCCAGCGCCGGCACGGTCGATTCCGCGCCGTCCAGGCCGAATCGCTTGGTGCCAGTGTATTTCTTGTCCAGGAAGCGCTCGAAGGATTCGGCGTCGATCAACTGCTGCAGAAGCGCCAGCTTCTCATCCGGCGAGAATTTCGTCCGGTTGCCGCTGTTCTCGATGCGCTCCTGGATCCACGCCTTCTGGGCGGGGTCCTGAATGTGCATGAACTCGACGCCGACCTGGCTGCAGTAGGTGGTGCGCACGGCATGTATGATTTCGGTCAGGGTCGCCGTTTCAAAGCCGAGCACGCCATTGATGAAGATCGGCCGGTTCCTGTCGGCCTCGCCAAACCCGTAGGTCAGCGGGTCGAGTTCCGGGTGGGTAAACTTCGGCGCCAAGCCGAGGGGGTCGAGATAGGCCTCGAGATGGCCGCGCACCCGGTAGGCGCGGATCAGCATGAGCGCCCGGATCGAATCGAGCGTAGCGCGGCGGATGTCTTCGGCGCTGAGCGCCCGGTCGCCGGCAACGCCCTGGGCGACCGCGGCCACGCTGCCGTCCGTCGCGCCGTTGCCGGCACCGCCGTCGACCGCAAGGCCGGCCAGTCCCGCCATGAAGCCTTGGGCGTCCTGATCCAGATCGGCGAAGAGGCCCCGCCAGGCGGCATCCACGCTGTCCGGGGATTCCACGAAGCGCCGATAAAGTTGCGCCACGGCCTCGGCATTTGCGCCTAAGCTCGACGTGTCGCTCGCCAATGATTGTTCCGACATGTTCTCTTCAAGCCCGCCCGATGTTCTCCGGGCATGCCCCTCCCTTCGGTTCGGCGGCCGCGCTTTCGATCAGCCGCCCATTGCCTTGACCATTGCCCGGCCGATGCCGGCCGGCGATTCCGCCACCACGACGCCGGCCGACTTGAGCGCCTCGATCTTGTCCTCGGCGGTGCCCTTGCCGCCGGAGATGATCGCGCCGGCATGGCCCATGCGGCGCCCCGGCGGTGCCGTGAGCCCGGCGATAAAGCTCGCCATCGGCTTCTTGGTTTTGGCCGCCTTGTAGAACTCCGCCGCCTCCTCCTCGGCCGTGCCGCCGATCTCGCCGATCATGATGATGCCTTCGGTTTCCGGGTCGCCGAGGAAAAGGTCGAGACAGTCGATGAAGTTGGTGCCGTTGACGGGATCGCCGCCGATGCCGATGCAGGTCGACTGGCCGAGCTCCGTCGCCGTCGTCTGGGCCACCGCCTCGTAGGTCAGGGTGCCCGAGCGCGAGACGATGCCGATCTTGCCGCGGCGGTGAATGTGGCCCGGCATGATGCCGATCTTGCACTCGTCCGGCGTGATGATGCCCGGGCAGTTCGGGCCGATGAGGCGGGTGCCGGAGTCGCTCAGGGCACGCTTCACCTTGACCATGTCGAGCACCGGGATGCCCTCGGTGATGCAGACCGCCAGCGCGACGCCGGCGTCGATCGCCTCGAGGATCGCATCCGCCGCGAAGGGCGGCGGCACGTAGATGGCGCTGGCGTCCGCCCCGGTCTCGCTGACCGCCTCGGCGACCGTGTCGAAGACCGGCAGGTCGAGATGAGTCGCGCCGCCCTTGCCCGGCGTCACGCCGCCGACCACCCGGGTGCCGTAGGCCAAGGCCTGCTCCGAGTGGAAGGTCCCTTGCGCGCCGGTGAAGCCCTGGCAGATGACCTTGGTGTCCTTGTTGACCAGAACCGCCATCACGCCGCCTCCTTCACCGCCTTGACCACCTTGTCGGCGGCGTCGTCCAAGTCGTCCGCCGACTGAATCGTCAAACCCGAGTCGGCCAGGATCTTCTTGCCCAGGTCCACGTTGGTGCCTTCCAGGCGGACCACCAGGGGCACCGTCAGGCTGACCTCCTTGGCCGCCGCCACCACGCCCTCGGCGATCACGTCGCAGCGCATGATGCCGCCGAAGATGTTGACCAGGATGCCCTCGACGTTGGGGTCGGCGAGGATGATCTTGAAGGCGGCCGTCACCCGCTCCTTGGTGGCGCCGCCGCCGACGTCGAGAAAGTTGGCGGGCTCGCTGCCGTAAAGCTTGATGATGTCCATGGTGGACATGGCGAGGCCGGCGCCGTTCACCATGCATCCGATGGACCCGTCGAGCTTTATGTAGTTGAGCTCGTGGCGCGCGGCTTCCAGTTCCTGGGGGTCCTCCTCGTCCTCGTCGCGCAGCTCGGCCACGTCCTTGTGGCGAAACAGCGCGTTGTCATCGAAGTTCATCTTGGCATCGAGGGCGAGCACCTGGCCGTCGCCGGTCACCACCAGCGGGTTGATCTCGACGATCGAGGCGTCGAGCGCGTTCATCGCCTTGTACATGCCCATGAGGAACTTGACGGCGGAGCCGACCTCCTTGCCCTCGAGGCCGAGCCCGAAGGCGATCTTGCGGCCGTGAAAAGCCATGAGGCCCAGGGCCGGGTCGATCGGCACCTTGATGATCTTCTCCGGCGTGCGGGCCGCCACCTCCTCGATGTCCATGCCGCCCTCGGCGGAGGCCATGACGGTGATGCGGCTCGTGGCCCGGTCGACCAGCATGCCGAGATAGAGCTCGCGCGCGATGTCGCAGCCTTCCTCGATATAGAGGCGCTTCACCTCCTTGCCGGCGGCGCCCGTTTGCTTGGTCACCAGGACGTGGCCCAGCATCTTGCGGGCGTTCTCCTTGACCTCCTCGAGCGACTTGCAGAGGCGCACCCCGCCGGGCCCGTCGGGATCGTCCTGGAAGCGCCCGGCGCCGCGGCCGCCGGCGTGTATCTGAGATTTGACCACCCAGATCGGGCCGCCCAGCTCGCGCGCCGCATCCGCAGCCTCCTCGGGCGTGAAGGCGACTGAGCCGCGCGGCACGCTGACGCCGAATTTGGCGAGCAGGCTCTTGGCCTGGTACTCGTGTATGTTCATCGACCCTCAAACCCCCTCATTTTCGTCCCCACCCGAGCCGTCGTCGCCCATGAATCCTCTGCGGCCTCGACGGCGCATCCAAACCCACAGGAGCGCCCACGGCTCAGCGGGCGCGCGCGCCCTTGCGCTTGCCGCCGGCCCGCTTCTTCTCGAGACGTTTGCAAGCATCCACCAGGCCCCGCACGGCAGCGACCGATTTGCTGAACATGTTTTGCTCGCGCTTGCTGAGCGAGAGCTCGACCACCCGTTCCACGCCGCCGGCGCCGATCACCGCGGGAACGCCGACATAGAGGTTTTTCACCCCGTATTGCCCGTTCAGATGAGCGGCGCAGGGCAGGACGCGCTTCTTGTCCTTCAGATAGGACTCCGCCATGGCGATGGCCGACGACGCCGGCGCATAGAAAGCCGATCCCGTGCCCAGCAGCCCGACGATCTCCGCCCCGCCGTCGCGGGTGCGCTGGATGATCTCTTTGAGGCGCTGATCCGATAGCCAGCCGAGCTTCACCAGGTCGGGCAAGGGAATGCCGGCGATGGTGGAGTAGCGCGGCATCGGCACCATGCTGTCGCCGTGCCCACCCAGCACGAAGGCGCTGACATCCTCAACCGAGACACCCACCTCCTCGGCGATGAAGTGGCGGAAGCGCGCCGAATCGAGCACGCCAGCCATGCCGACCACCTTGCTCGTGGGAAGTCCACTGGCCTGCTGCAGGACCCAGACCATGGCGTCGAGCGGATTGGTGATGCAGATGACGAAGGCCTTGGGGGCGTAGCGCTTGATGCCGGCGCCGACCTGCTGCATGACGCCGCTGTTGATGCCCAGCAGGTCGTCGCGGCTCATCCCCGGCTTGCGCGGAATACCCGCGGTCACGATGACCACGTCGGCGCCTCTGATCGCGCTATAGCTGTTGGTCCCGGCCAGCTTGGCATCGAAGCCCTCGATCGGCCCGGATTGGGCGAGGTCCAGCGCCTTGCCCTGGGGCACGCCCTTGACGATATCGAACAGCACCACGTCACCGAGGTCCTTGAGTCCTGCCAGCAGGGCGAGCGTGCCGCCGATGTTGCCGGCACCGATCAAGGCAATCTTGTTGCGAGCCATCCGGAACTTCCCCAGTCCACTGTCCCTCAGGGTCGGGATCCTCACCCGAGGCGGTCCCATGGGCAAATCCCCGGGCCACGCCATGGGTCGCTTCCCGAGCTTTCGGGCGCCCAAACCCTTTGCAGTGCAACACTAACCAGAGCGACCGGAGATTGCGAGCCCGAAGGTGGGGCTTTCCCGCCGCCTCGGCGATCGCTCACCCTCATGCCGCCAGGATCATGACCTATGGGCCAAACCCTTCGAGTCACGTCACGTGTTCGAGAGCGAGGTATTCGGGCGAGCGCATTTCCTGCAGCCTGCTCACCGTGCGCTGAAACTCGAAGCTGCCGTCGCCGTCGGGATAGATCTCCTCCGGCGGCGCGTCGGCGGCGATCACCAGGGTCACCTTGTGCTCGTATAGCGCATCGATCAGCAGCATGAAGCGGCGCGCCTCGTTGCGCAGGCGCGCGCTTAGCGTCGGCACCTCCCCGAGGACGATGGTGTGATAGCGCCGCGCCACCGCCAGATAGTCGTTGGCGGCGAGCGGCTGGGCGCAGAGGTCGTCGAAGGAAAAGCGCGCGACCCCGCGAGCGGCGAGCGGCACCGGCAGGAGCCGGCCCTTGACCGTCAGTTCTTCGGACTCGGGCGAGGCGCCGGCGGTCAGCTCGGCGAAGATCCGCTCGAGCGACCGGCTCGCCTTCGGCCCGAGGGGCGCATGGTAGAGCGAGACGTCGAGCAGATTGCGCCGCCGGTAGTCGCGCCCGGAATCCAGCTGCAGCAGGTCGAGCCGCGCCTTCAGTAGGTCGATGAAGGGCAGGAAGCGCTCGCGCTGGAGCCCGCCGGTGTAGAGGTCGTCGGGTGGCCAGTTCGAGGTCGCCACCACCACCACGCCCTTCTCGAACAGGGTTTCGAACAGCCGGCCGAGAATCATCGCGTCGGCGATGTTGACCACGTGGAATTCGTCGAAGCACAGCAGCCAGGCTTCCCCGGCAAGGACGGTGCCCAGCTCCGGCAAGGGGTCGGCCTGGGTGCCCTTGGTGCGCTTGCGCCACTCGTGCAGGCGGTCGTGCACCTCGGCCATGAAGGCATGGAAATGGACCCGCCGCCTGGCCTCGACCGGCGCCCCGTCGAAGAACAGGTCCATCAGCATGGATTTTCCGGTGCCGACGCCGCCGTAGAGGTAGAGCCCCTGGGGCGGTTCGACCCGGCGGCTGGCCAAGCCAAGCCGCGCCTTCCAGCCGCTGCGCCCGCTCTCCGGATCGTAATGCTTCAAGGCATTGTGAACGCTCTGCAGCTTCTCCGCCGCCAGCTCCTGGCCGGGGTCGCGCTCCAGCTCGCCGGCCCGGCAGCGCTCACGATAGACGAAGACGGGACCG
>CALJXB010000182.1 GCA_937974415.1 uncultured Kiloniellales bacterium | reverse complement strand
ACCGCATTGCCGTGCGCTTCGCTTACGAGTGGCGCGACGACAGCGGGCAGTGGTTCCGCTCCTACGGCAACGAGAACTGGGAGTTCGACGAGCACGGCCTGATGCGCCGGCGCATCGCCAGCATCAACGACCTGCCGATCGCGCCGGAGGAGCGCAAGTACCACTGGCCCCTCGGGCGGCGGCCCGACGATCACCCGGGCCTATCCGATCTCGGGCTTTAGCGCCGCCAAGCCCCAAGACATCAAACGGCGACGAGATCGCCAAACCGGAGGAAAGAGTTCATGTCAGACACAGCCGTCACCCAAGGCGCCCACCATATCGGCTTGACCGTTCCGGATCTGGCCGCGACCCGCGCCTTCTTCCTCGACACCTTGGGCTTTTCCCAGGTCGGCGAGGTACCTGACTATCCCGCCGTCTTCCTCACCGACGGCACCACCATGATCACCTTGTGGCAGGCCGCGGACCCGGCGACGGCGGTCGCCTTCGACCGCAAGAACGTCATCGGCCTGCATCATTTCGCCCTCAAGGTCGCGGACGCGGACGTTCTTGCAACGCTCCATCACAAGCTGAGCCAGACGGCGGGCGTCGATATCGAGTTCGCGCCGGAGCCCCTGGGCGGCGGCGCGACCAGTCACATGATGTGCGCGATCCCGGGCGGCATCCGCATGGAGTTCATCGCACCGGCCGCCTGAGGCGGTCCCCCGCGGAAAACCAGCGCCTCATCAACACCGAGACGAAGGAGAAGAAACATGCCCCGTTTGACTGCAATCGATCCCACGACCGCCACCGGCGAGGCCAAGGAACTTCTCGACGGCGTTCAGACGAAGCTCGGCATGGCGCCGAACATCGTCCGGACCATGGCCAACTCTCCCGCCGTGCTGAAAGCCTTCCTCGGCTTCGGCGAGGCGCTTGCGGGCGGCCGTTTCGACGCCAGGAGCCGAGAGGCTTTCGCGCTTGCCGTGGCCGGCGCCAACGGCTGCGACTACTGCGCGGCCGCCCACACCGCCTTTTCCAAGGGTCTGAAGGTCGGCGAGGACGAGATCGAGCGCCGCCTCGGTGGCCGTTCCAGTGACCCGGGCCTCGACGCGGCGCTGGTCTTTGCCACAAAGCTCGTGGAGAAGCGCGGCTTCGTCGACGACGAAGACTTGGCCGCCGTGCGCGCCGCCGGTCACGACGACGGCGCCATCGCCGAAATCGTCGCCAATGTCGCGGCCAACATCTTCGCCAACTATTTCGATCATGTGGCCCAGACGGAGATCGACTTTCCGAAGGTGGGTCTCGGGGCGGCCCGGGCAGCCTAGTTGGACCGGAGGGTGGGGCACAATTTGGGTGCGCCGCCTCCTGCCCGAAGCCGCGCTCGATCGGGAGATCAGACCATGACCCAGGCCAATCCCGCGGTCGCCGCCGATGAAACATTCGACGGAACTTGGCCGTTCCAGGCCCGTTTCACCGAGGCTCCGGGCTTCCCTTTGCATTATATCGACGAAGGCTCCGGACCGGAGACGCTGCTCTTGCTGCACGGCGAGCCGACTTGGAGCTATCTGTTCCGCCAACAGATTCCTGTCTGGGCCGCGCGCCATCGCGTCATCGGCGTCGACCATATGGGCTTCGGAAAGAGTGCCACGCCCCAGGACCGGACCTATTGGCTTCAGGACCACGTCGACAATCTCGAGCGCTTCGTGCTCGCGCTCGGCCTCAGCGATCTGACCCTCGTCATGCACGATTTCGGGGGCCCGGCCGGAATGGGCCTTGCGATCCGTCATCCCGATCGAATCAAGCGCGTGATCTCGGTCAACGGCCCCACGCCCGCCGGCCAGCCGGACCTGATGGACCGCCTCACGGCCAACGTCGCCGCTGCCCCCTGGTTCCAGTGGATCCTGAAAGCCGAAAAGGAGGGTGTGCTCGAGCAAACACTCGGCCAGCTCGACTACAACATCCTCTCGACGCTGAAACTCAACGGCTTCGAGCGCAACGAGATCGTAACCGATACCTGGCTGCAGGCTTACCGCGCGCCCTTTCCGACGCCCGCGGATGCGGCTGGCGCCATCGGCTGGGCCAAAGGCTTCGCGATTGGCGCCCACGATTTCGAGACGCCCGACGCGGTGACAGGGGCGGAGCTTGCCAAGAAGCCGGCGCTGGCGCTCTGGGGCGAAGCGGACCGGACGCTTCATGCCGAGCACTTCCTGCCGCTGTTCAGCCAGGCCTTCCCGAACGGACACATACATCGCCTGCCCGGCGCCGGTCACTACAGCCCGGAGGATGCGCCCGAGGCGGTCGCGCGCCTCGTGGCCGAATTCGTGGCGACGAGCTCGGGCGCGCAGGCAACTCCAAGCGAGGGAGGACTCGATGCCCGACCGGCAGCCGCATGACGCCTCGCCCTTCCACGCCGGCGAGCAGCAGGTGCAGGAACGCCTCGGCGTGCGCGACATCGAGGACTGGGCGCGCAAGGTGGTGCGCCCCACCCTGCCCGAGCAGCACCGGGCGTTCTATGAGGCCCTGCCGTTTCTGGTCGCCGCCGCCCGGGACGCCGAGGGGCGCCCCTGGCCGACTCTCCTGGTCGGCGAGGAGGGGTTCGTTTCCTCGCCGGACGCTCGCACGCTCTCCATTGCAGCGCGACTCGTTCCCGGCGACGCCCTGCAGGGATCCCTCGCGGCGGGGGCCGACCTCGGGATCCTCGGCATCGAGCTTGCTACTCGGCGGCGCAACCGGGTGAACGGCCGCGTGGCGGAAGACGGCGCCGGCGACCTGGTCTTTGCGGTGGACCAGGCCTTCGGTAACTGCCCGCAGTACATCCGTGAACGCGAATGGTACCGAGTCGAGGGCGTGCCGGCCGGAACGCCGCTCCGGGGCATGCGCCTCACGCCATCCCAGCGCGCCTGGGTTTCGAATGCCGACACCTTCTTCATCGCCAGCGGCCACCGCGGCGACGGCGACAGCCCCGCTTACGGCATGGACGCTTCGCACCGCGGCGGCGACCCGGGCTTCGTACAGGTTGCGAGCGAGACTCGTCTCGTCTTCCCCGACTACGCCGGCAACAACCACTACAATACCATTGGCAACCTGGTGCTCGATCCCCGCGTCGGCCTGCTCTTCGTCGACTTCGAGACGGGAAGTTTGCTTCAGCTCACCGGCCGGGCGACCATCGACTGGGACTCCGACGCCGTGGCCCGCATCCCCGGCGCTCGGCGCCTGGTGGCGGTCGACATCGAGGAGATCGTCGAGCTTCCGGCGGCGGTGCCCCTGCGCTGGGACGCGAGCGCCGAGTCGGTGCGCTCGCTCAGGCTGGTCGAAAAGACCCGCGAGAGCGCCGACGTCACCTCCTTCGTCTTCGAGGCGCGAGACGGCGGGCCACTGCACACTTTCCGGGCCGGCCAGCATCTTCCGATCGAGCTCCATGTGCCGGGCGTCGAGGAGCCGGTGCGCCGCACCTATTCGCTGTCCGGCGCGCCGAGCGACGGGCGCTATCGCATCAGCGTGAAGCGCGAGCCCTTGGGCCTGGCATCACGCCACCTGCACGATCAAGTCGGGGTCGGAACGATCCTCGACGCGCGCAAGCCCGCCGGCGATTTCCTGCTCCCCTGCAGCAAATGCCCCGTGGTGCTGGTGAGCGCCGGGGTCGGCGTGACGCCTCTGGCGAGCATGCTTCACGACCTGGCCGCGAGGAACAGCGGGCGCCCGGTCTGGTTCGTCCACGGCGTGCGCGACGGGGCTCACCATCCCTTGGCCGACGAGATCCGGGCGCTGGCCGGGCGAAACCCGAATATTCGGGTCCACGCCGCCTACAGCAGGCCCGGCCCGCAAGACCGGCCCGGAACCCACTACGACAGCGCGGGCCGCGTCGACGGCGCATTGCTGGAGCGTCTCGTGGGCGACCTGGACGCCCACTTCATGCTGTGCGGGCCGACGGCATTCATGGCCCAGGTCCAGACTGACCTGGAAGAGCGCGGCGTTTGCCCCGAGCGCATCCACACCGAGACGTTCGGGCCAAAGGGCTGATTGGGTCACAAAGCCTTCAAATCGGCGGCCGGCGGTAGCCGCCGAGGTCGGCCTCGATGGCAGTGGCGAGCGCGAGCACCACGTCCTCGCGCCAGGGCCGCCCGGCGATTTGCAGGCCGAAAGGCAGGCCCTCGTTGGTGGCGCCGGCGGGCACCACCGCGGCCGGCCAGCCGGTCAGATTGTAGGCATAGAGGTGCGCCCAGACCCGGTGCTTGTCGAAATCCTCGGCGGCATGGTGGGGCAGGGCGGCGTAGCAGTCGGGCGGGCAGAGGATGGCGTCGTAGTTTTCCATGAACTGCAGCATCGCGCTGCGGTACTGGTCGAGCTGTTCCAGCATGACCGCCAGTGAGGGCGCCTTGAGAGCGGCCTCCTCGGCGAATAGCTTCGCGATGGAAGGCCCCGGCTCTGCCGTGCCGGCCTCCGCCAGCTGCCGGCGCAGCCAGTCGCGCCCGTTGGCCACATTGAGCCAGGGATGGATGTCGCTTGCGTGCGGGAGTGCCGCCGGGGCCGCCTCTTCCACGAGGACGCCGCACCGGGCGAGCGCTTCGGCGCCCGCCGCCACGGCCTCGGCGATCTCGGTCATGGGCGCAACGAGGCCGCCGTCGGTGTAGACCGCGACACGCAAGCCCTTCAGCTCGACCGCGGCCGGGTCGCCGAGGGGGACGTCCGTCACCGCCGGGTCCCGCCAGTCGGGCCCGCAGATGAGCGGCAGGACCAGCCACAGATCCTCGACGAAGCGGGCGAGCGGCCCGAGCACAGTCAGGCTGTCGACGGCGCCGATGCCGTAGGGCACCGCGTGGCCGGTGCGCGGCGTCCGCCCCGAGGTCGGCTTGATCCCGGCGATGCCGCAGACGTGGGCCGGCTCGCGGATGCTGCCGCCGGTGTCGCTGCCGATGTCGAAGGCGCTGCCGCCGGCGGCGACGATGGCCGCCGCGCCGCCGCTGCTGCCGCTCGGCGAGAGGCCCGTGTCGTGGGGGTTGTAGGTGAAGCCGTAGATGGCGTTCTCCATCTCGCCACCCAGGGTGAACTCCGGCGTGTTGGTCTTGCCCAGCACGATGGCCCCGGCCCGGCGCAGGCGGGCGACCACCGTGGCGTCCGCGTCCGGCACGAAGTCGCGTCGCCCCGCGGTGCCCCAGGTGGTGACGATGCCCTCGGTATCGAGGGAGTCCTTGAGGGTGATCGGCAGGCCGTGCAGCGCCCCGAGCTCGCGGCCGCGGGCGAGCGTCCGGTCGGCGGCCTCGGCCTCCCGGAGCGCGCGCTCCGGGGCCAGCTGCACCACGGCGTTGAGCGCCGGGTTGACCGCCTCGATGCGGGCGAGATGGGCCGTCACAGCCTCGACCGCCGAGACCTCTTTTGTCCGGATGGCTCGCGCCAGAGCGGTCGCGGAGCCGAACAGGAAGTCGTCCATCTCTCACCTGCGCGGTCTTGAACCGGACACCCGGCCGTGGCTTTCAGCATGGCGGTTTTTCGGGGGCGGCGCTAGGCGGAACGACGCGCGCCGCCGCGGGCGGCCGGGCGACCAGAATGCCCGCCGCGGCGATCAGGGCCATGCCGACGAGGGTCGCGGCATCGGGGATCTCTGTGAAGAGCACGAAACCCCAAAGGGCGGCGAAGACGAGATAGGCATAGTCGAAGGTGCCGACGATCGACGGCGCTGCGGATTGGTAGGCCTTGGCGACGCCCGCGCCGTAGAC
>CALJXB010000181.1 GCA_937974415.1 uncultured Kiloniellales bacterium | reverse complement strand
AGCGCCCGTACGGCGAGGCCGAAGGCGGCCGTCGACTTGCCCTTGCCCTTGCCCGTGTGGACGATCAGAAGCCCCTTCTCGACCGTCTTGGTGGCGAGGATCTTGTTGCGCGCCGCCTTGCGCTTGCGCGCCTTTTCGTTGGCCCGTTCATTGATCTCGCGTTCGCTCGGGTCTTCGCTCATATCGTCTCCTCCAACGTCCGGCCGGCCAAGCGCTCCAGCTCGGCCCGGGCCGAGTTCGAGCGGGGCTTCCAGAGGTCGCGCTCCTGGGCCTCGATCAGCCGCTCGGATATTTCCTTCAAGGCCGCCGGGTTCTTGTCGGCCAGGAAATCGCGGACCTCCGGGTCCACCAGATAGGCGTCGTAGACCGCGTCGAAGTGATGGTCGCTGACGACCCGGGCGGTCGCGGCGAAGGCGAAGAGGTAGTCGACCGTTGCCGCCATCTCGAAGGCGCCCTTGTAGCCGTGGCGCATGACCCCGGCGATCCACTTGGGATTGACCACGCGCGCCCGAACCACCCGGCCGATCTCGTCCTCGAGGGTGCGGATCTTCGGGCTCTCAGGGCGGGAATGGTCGTTGTGATAGACCTCGGGCTGGCGGCCCGAGAGCAGGCGCACCGCCGCCGTCAGGCCGCCTTCGAACTGGTAGTAGTCGTCGGAATCCAGCAAGTCGTGCTCGCGGTTGTCCTGATTGTGCAGCACCGCCTCGACGCTGCTGAGGCGTGCCTCGAACAGGCCCTGGGCTGGTTGGCCGGCAGCGCCGCTGCCATAGGCGTAGCCGCCCCAGGCGAGATAGGCGCGGGCCAAGTCGCGATCGCTCTCCCACCCGCGTTCGTCGATGAGGGCCTGCAGGCCCGCGCCATAGGCGCCGGGCTTGGAGCCGAAGACCCGGAAGCCGGCCTTGCGGCGCGCCTCGTCCGGGTCGAGGCCTTCGCCCGCCAGGCGACGGGCATCCTCGGTAACCCGGGCGGCGATGGGGTTGACGGCCGCGGGCTCATCGAGGTCGGCGACAGCGCGGACGGCGGAATCGAAGAGGTCGATCTGGGCCGGGAAGGCGTCGCGGAAGAAACCGGAGACCCGTAAGGTCACGTCGACCCGGGGCCGGCCCAGCACGTCGGCCGGCAGGACCTCGAAGCCGGTCACCCGCCTGGATGCGGCCTCCCAGCTCGGCTTCACGCCCATGAGCGCCATCGCCTGGGCGATGTCGTCGCCTCCGGTGCGCATGTTGGCGGTGCCCCAGGCCGACAGCGCCAGGCGCCGGGGCCAGGCGCCGTTCTGCTGGCGGTAGTGGTCGAGCAGCCGGCTCGCCGAAGCCCAGCCGAGGTGCCAGGCGGCCGGGGTCGGCACCGTACGGGTGTCGAGGGAATAGAAGTTGCGGCCCGTCGGCAGCACGTCGAGGCGACCGCGGGTCGGCGCGCCGGAGGGGCCCGGCGCCACGAAGCGCCCGTCGAGCCCGGTGAGCACGCCGGCAATCTCGGCCGGCCCACTATCCGCCACCGCCGGGCGGACGGAGGCGCCGATGTGCCCGAGGACATCGGCTGTCCGCGCCCACCCGACCGGACAGCGCCGCCGGCCCGCCACGAGATCAGCGGCGAGGCCCTCCAGGCGTTCCACCGTATCGCCCCGGCTGCGCCAGGCGCCCTCGCCATATCCTTCAAGATCGGTGGGCCGGGAGCCGGCCCAGGCCTCGCCCATGACACAGTCGAGGGGATCGAAGTCGCCGAGATCGAGATCCGACGCCAGGGCGCGGATAAGGGACGCATCCCCGCCCGTGCCGTCACCCCGCGGCAGTCGGGTCAGCGCCACCAGCAGGTCGGTCAGTTGACCGCCCTCGGGCGCGCGGCCGAAGATGTGCAGGCCGTCGCGGATCTGCATCTCCTTCAGCTCGCAGAGGTAGTTGTCGAGCTTCGAGAGCGCGTCGTCGGCCGCATCGTCGCTGGAAATGCCGCAGTCCTTGTCCAGCCCGATCTTTTGAACCAGATCGAGAATTTGTCCCCGTAAGTATTTGAGACGTCTGGGATCGACACCGGCCGCCTCGTAGTATTCGTCGACCAGCAACTCGAGCTCCGCGAGGGGCCCGTAGGACTCGGCGCGGGTCAGGGGCGGCGTCAGGTGGTCGACGATCACCGCCTGGGCCCGGCGCTTGGCCTGACTGCCCTCGCCCGGGTCGTTGACGATGAAGGGATAGAGGTGGGGCAGCGGCCCGAAGGTGGCCTCCGGATAGCACGCGGCCGACAACGCCAGCGCCTTGCCGGGCAGCCATTCCAGATTTCCGTGCTTGCCCATGTGGACGACCGCATGCACGCCGACTTCGCGGCGCAGCCAGGCGTAGAAGGCGAAGTAGCCGTGGGGCGGCACCAGGTCGGGATCGTGGTAGCTGGCCTGGGGATCGATGTTGTAGCCGCGCGCCGGCTGCAGGCCGATCACGATATGGCCGAGCCGGAAGGTGGAAAGCACGAAGGCGCCCGCCTCCACGAAGGAATCGGCCTCGGGCGCCCCCCAGCGGGCGGTCACCGCCTCTCGCACCTCGGCCGGCAGGGCGGCGAACGCGGCCTCGTAATCGGCCAGGGCATAGCGCTCGCCGGCTTGCCGGTCGCGGCGGTCCTTTAGGCTGTTGGTGGGTCCGGCCGCCAGACGCTCGATCAGGGCCTGGCCGTCGGCGGGCAATTCGCCGGTCTCGTACCCGGCCTCGGCCAGCGCCCGCAGCAGCTCCATGGTACCGGCCGGGGTGTCGAGTCCGACCCCGTTGCCGAGCCGGCCGTCCCGGTTGGGATAGTTGGCAAGCACGATGGCGACCTGCCGCTCGGCGGGCGGCGTGTCGGCAAGGCGCAGCCACTTGGCCGCGAGCTCGGCGACGAAATCGATCCGGTCGGCAACCGCCTGGTAGGCGACAATGGGCGCCTGGGTGCGCTGGTCGTAGCGCGCCTCGGTCTTGAACGAGACGGCACGTGAGAGGATCCGCCCGTCCACTTCCGGCAAGGCCACGTTCATGGCGATGTCCCGGGCCGAGAGGCCCCGAGTGCCGGCCGCCCAATCGGCCTCGGTGCCGCCGGAGAAAACCACTTGGAGGACCGGACAGCCGGCCCCGTCGAAGGGGGTCTGCTGGCGCGCCGCGCCGGGGCTGGAGACGGCGAAGCCGGTGCCGTTCAGCACGATGCCAGGCCCGGCCTCGGCCAAGAGGCTGGCGACGGTTTCGGCCGACAGCGGCTCCTTCAGGCTGGCGCAGTAGACTGGCAAGGGATTCACGCCGGCCCGCCGAAGCGCCGCGATGAGGGCATCGATGGGCGCCAGGTTGCTCGCCTGGAGCAGCGCCCGATAGAACACGATGGCGGCGACGGGTGCACTCTCTCGCCACTCGGCCCGGAGGTCTTCGAGGCTTGGCCGATCCCGGCCCGGCCAGTAGAGGCCCGCACGCAGCAGCGGCTTAGGCTCCTGCCAGTCCAAATCTCTGCCCACCAAACTTGCGGCGTAAGCAAGCAGATGGCGAGCGTTGTCCGGGCCGCCGTGGACGCAGTACTGCCAGAGCCGGTGGCAGGCCTCGCCGG
>CALJXB010000180.1 GCA_937974415.1 uncultured Kiloniellales bacterium | reverse complement strand
TGCAGGTCGGTGCGGCAGACCCCGCAGGCGCTCACCTTGATCAGCACCTGGCCGGGGCCCGGCTCGGGCCGCGGCAGCTCCCTCATGTGCAGCGCGCCGGGCGATCGCTCCAGCACCATGGCGCGCATGGTCGTGGTGGTCATGGGGTCCCTTCCATCAATCGCCGGCCATCATAGCGCTGCCGTCACGCGGCCCCTATGACTCACCTCAAGACCCCGCCTTGCGGGCGTTGGGGAAGAAGGCCGGGGCGCCGTCGATGCGGTAGGCGGCGATCGCCGCCTGGCCGGCCGGCGAGGTCAGCCACTTTATGAAGGCCTCGCCCTCGCCCGCCTTCACGTGGGGGTGCCGCTGCGGGCTTACCAGGATGACGCCGTACTGATTGAAGAGCTCGGGGTCGCCCTCGACCAGAATCTCCAAGCTTCCCTTGTTGGCGAACTTGAGCCAGGTCGCCCGGTCACTCAGCGCATAGGCGTCCATACCGCTGGCGGTGTTGAGGGTGGCCCCCATGCCGGCACCGGTCTCCCGGTACCAGGTGCCGCTCGCCGCCGCGGCGTCGACCCCGGCCGCCAGCCAGAGGCCGAGTTCCTTCTTGTGGGTGCCGCTGTCGTCGCCGCGCGAGGCGAAGGGCGCTTCGGCCGCCGCGATGCGGGCGAGGGCCGTGGGCGCCTCGGCGAGGCCCCGGACGCCCGCCGGGTCTGTTGCCGGGCCGACCAGGACGAAGTCGTTGTACATGACGTCGAAGCGCTCGACCCCGTAGCCCTCGGCGACGAAGGCCTCCTCCGAGGGTTTGTGGTGGACCAGGAGCACGTCCGCGTCGCCGTTCTTGGCCAGCTTGATGGCCTGGCCGGTGCCGACCGCCACCACCCGCACGTCGATGCCGCTGGCTTCGGTGAAGAGCGGCAGGATGTGGGCGAAGAGGCCGGAATTCTCCGTCGAGGTGGTCGAGGCCACCGTGATGAAGCGCTCCTCCGCCTGGGCGCCGGCGCTACCGGTCAGCAGGGTCAGGGCCAAAAGCAACGACAGGAAGCGGACTACCACAGCAAGTCTCCTTTGAGGAAGGCCGCGGCCTCGCGGCTCTCGGGGCAGTCGAAGAAGGTTTCGGCGGGCGCGCGTTCCACCAGGCGGCCGCAGTGCAGGAACAGCACCTCGTCGGCCAGCCTGCGGGCCTGGCCCAGGTCGTGGGTGGTCATGACGATCTTGGTGCCGTTCCGGTGGAAGCCGTCGATCAGCGCCTCGATGCGCCGCGTCGCGCCGGGATCCAGGTTCGCCGTCGGCTCGTCGAGGAACAGCACCTGGGGCTCGAGCACCCAGGCGCGGGCGAGTGCCAGGCGCTGCTGCTCGCCGCCGGAGAGCACCCGGGCAGGACGCTGGGCGAGATCGGCCAGGCCGGCGCGCTCAAGGGCCGCCAGAGCGCGCTCTTTGCGGCGCTTGCGCGGGACGCCCCGCAAGGCCAAGGGATAGGTCACGTTGGCCAGCGCCGAGCGGCGCAGCAGCACCGGCCGCTGGAAGGCCATGGCCTGGTGCCGGGCGACCTCGGCCCCATCCTTGGCACGGTCCCCGGCACCGGCCCAGGCAACGCGCCCCGAGGTCGGCCGCAGCAAGCCGTGGCAGAGGCGCAGCAGTAGGCTCTTGCCGGCACCGTTGGGGCCGAGGACGATGCTGCGCGGGCCGGCCGCGAAAACGATGCTGAGACCATCGATCAGGCGTTGGCCCTGGGCCTCGTAGGACACCCCCGAGAGGCTGAGTGGAAGAATCGTTTCAGGCATGGCGCACCCGGGCGAGATCGCGCACCGCCATGGCGGTGAAGTTGATGGCGAGCGCCAGCGTGATCAGGATGAGCCCGAGCCCGAGCGCGAGCGCCAGGTCGCCCTTGCTGGTCTCCAGCGCGATCGCCGTGGTCATGACCCGGGTCGCGTGGTTGATGTTGCCGCCGACGATCATCACCGCGCCGACCTCGGCGCTGGCCCGCCCGAAGCCGGCCAGCACGGCGGTCACCAAGCTAAGCCGCCCGTCCCACAGCAGGGTCCAGAGGGCGCGGCCGGGCGTGGCGCCGAGGGAGCGCAGCTGCTCGTCGTATTCGGCGTGCAGATCGGCCACGGTCTGCAGGGCGAGGGCGGCGACGATTGGGGTCACCAGGAGCCACTGGGCGACGATCATGGCGCCCGGCGTGAACAGCAGGCCGAGCACGCCGAGCGGCCCGCTGCGCGACAGCATGAGATAGACGATCAGGCCGACCACCACCGGCGGCAGGCCCATGAAGGCATTGAGCAGGGCGGCGATGACAAGGCGGCCGGGAAAGCGGTAGAGGGCGACCGCCGCCCCCAAGGGCAGGCCGACCAGGGCCGCCAGGCCAACCGCGCTGAGGCTGACCCTGAGCGACAGGCCGACGATTTCCAGCAGACCGGCATCGAGGGTGGCGATCAGATGGAAGGCCGCGGCGAAGGCTTGGCCAAACTCCATCACCCGGCCAGATCGGTGTGAGATTCTTGCGCAAAGATATGCATAATTATGTTTATTCTACATCTTCACCCGAATCTACAGAAATTGCAGTCGCTTGGGCTGGTCCTTGGCTGGCCTTGTCATGCCGGCTTGCCGGCCTGTTGCCGCTCGC
>CALJXB010000179.1 GCA_937974415.1 uncultured Kiloniellales bacterium | reverse complement strand
CACGAAAAGGCTGAGCAGGACCGTGCCGTAGGCCATGGCCCAGGCGGTGCTGCCCCGCACCGACAGGCCAGCCGCCTGGTTGCGCGCCGCGACGAGGCCGCCGAGGGAGAAACTGAGGGTGCCGCCGAGCGACAGCAGCAGGCCGAGCCCGGCGCCCGAGGCGAGGGAAAAGGCCGCAATCTCCGGCCAGAACACCAGGGCGATCCCCGAGATGCCGAGCAGGGCCCCCACGGCCGTCTGCGCCGAGGGCCGTCGGCGCTTGAGCGCCGCCATCACCAGGAGGGTCATGATCGAGGCGGTGGAGAAGACCACCGCCAGCAGGCCGGTAGCGAGGCTGACGGCCGCCAGATAGAACAGCACGAAGTTGGTGCAGAAGATGAGCGCGCCCTGCAGGGCGATGAAGAGGTGGTCGCGCGGGGAAAACCTGAGCGGCAGGCGCCGCAGGGCCACCCAGGCGAACATCAGGAGCGCTGCGATGGCGAAACGGTAGGCGACCGAGACCTCTGGCGGCACGACGCCGATCTGGAACTTGATCATGATCCAGGTCGTGCCCCAGATGACCACGACAGCCAAATACAGCAATCCGTCGGTCATGACCGCCTTGGCGCCCTCGCGGCTTCATGCGGTGGGGACCGAGAGTTAGCATCGCGCGCCAGGCCGCCGCAAACGGCGATCGCGCAACCCTGCCATGCGGGAGAGCCGGCGGAGTGCCGACTGAGCGCCGATGGGGCGCCGGCCGGCCGCTACATCCCGAGTTCTTCGAAGTGGGGGGCAGCCACCGGCACCGCCCGGACCTTCATCTCGACGGTCAGCGCGTGGCGCCGGTCGGAGTTGCGCACGGCATCGAGGATCATGTCCTCGAGGCCCATCTCCGGCCGGTGGCGCGTGCGCACCAGGGAAAGCGCCTCTTCCTGGTGGTGGGCGTGATGGCCGCGACCTTCGGCGGTGACCGCCGCCAGGCCGACCGGCCCGTCGTCGAGGTCGAGGCAGCCGTTGCGGCCGAGATAGACGAAGACTTCGGCGTGTTCCACCACGGGCCCATGCTCGACGGTCAGGTCGATGCCGACCAGGCGCCCGAAGGCATAATTCGACGCCCCCTCGGTCTCGTGCATGCGTGCGAGCTGGGGCCCGTCGAGCCAGGTGATGGCGAGCCGCACCCGCGTCCCCGGGCGATGCTGAAGAGTCGAGGCGACGGCACCGTACTGGGTGATGTGGGCCGAATAGACCACGTCATAGTCGGCCAGCCAGCCGAAGCTGACGGGGATCTCGGCCGCCTGCCCGAACTTGCGCTTGAGCTGCTCCGGCGAGCGGTTGGAGCCATGGGCGAGAACCGGCACCCGGCCCTCGAAGTCGGCCCGCTCGATCGGACCGGCCTCGCCATTGGCAAAATGATAGGAAGTTTCAGGTGCTGAATAGGGGTATGACTTGGCCAGCGCCAGGAGATCCCACTCGCTCTCTGGCAGTTTCCAGGGCACGGCTGTGTGGCGTCAGTCCGTACAGATCGGCGGCGAATCGGGGTCTATGCGTTCGATCCGGTAGCGGGTGTGGCAACAATCCACCGAATTCCACGCATGCTTGGCCCACTCCTCCTTCGCTGCCTTGTAATCGTCAAAGGGTCCGATCCATTGCTCACTGCCACCAACGGATTCGTGGAAGTGAGTGTCGGTGTATTCGCCACCGACGACCCAAAATTGCGCCATAGCCTTTCGCGCCTTTCAAATGCCTGGCCGCCGAGCCTGGCGGCTCTTACAACCCCACAAATTGGGCGACTCCATAAAGTGCAACACACTGGGAGTGAAAACTTAAGAAAAAAATGTACTTAATGCGAAAAAATTGCGGCACAGTGATCGGCACGCGACACTTGCCCAAGCCTTGTCGAGTCCCTGTCCAGAACTTGCGGCAATTCTTCACGCCATTGATGTCGCCTCGTTTTGGTAGAATTGCCGTGGCCCGGTTCGGTGCCTGGCTTCGCGGGGTGGGCAAGTATCCTGTTCGATCTCCCCTCTAGCCTCGCGGGCGTTTGGTAAATCTCTGTTAACCATATGCCTCTATGCCAGGTGCCGGCCGGGCCCGCGCAACGAGGGCAACCGTGGAGGGCAACATGCCGTTGGATATTTCCGGGTTTTCAATCTTCGTGCTCGTCGTCGTGGTGCTGGCGGTGGTGCTCGTGCTCATGGGCGTCAAACCGGTGACCCAAGGCTATGAATGGACGGTGGAGCGCTTCGGGCGCTATACCCGCACGCTGCCGCCCGGGATCAATTGGATCGTGCCCATCGTCGACCGCATCGGCGCCAAGATGAACATGATGGAGACGGTCCTCGACGTGCCCTCCCAGGAGGTGATCACCCGGGACAACGCGGTGGTCCAGGTCGACGGGGTAGTGTTCTCCCAGGTGCTCGACGCGGCCCGCGCCGCCTACGAAGTGCGCGACCTGGAACGGGCCATCCTGAACCTTACCATGACCAATATCCGCACCGTGATGGGCTCCATGGACCTGGACGAGCTCCTGTCCCAGCGCGACAAGATCAATGCCCAGCTGCTCAACGTGGTCGACGACGCGACCGAGCCCTGGGGCATCAAGGTGACCCGCATCGAGATCAAGGACATCACCCCGCCGCGCGACCTGGTCGACTCCATGGCCCGTCAGATGAAGGCCGAGCGTGAAAAACGCGCCCTGGTCCTCGAGGCCGAGGGCGAACGGCAGGCCGAAATCCTGCGCGCCGAGGGCGACAAGCGGTCCCAGATCCTCTCCGCCGAGGGCCGCCGCGAGGCCGCCTTCCGCGACGCCGAGGCGCGCGAACGCGAGGCCGAGGCCGAGGCCAAGGCGACCACCATGGTCTCCGAGTCGATCGCCAGCGGCAACGTCACGGCGATCAACTACTTCGTCGCCCAGCGCTATGTCGATGCCCTCGGCAAGTTCGCCGACTCGCCGAACCAGAAGATCCTCTTCCTGCCGCTGGAGGCCAGCAGCGTGATCGGCGCCATCGGCGGCGTGGCGGAAATCGCCAAGGAAGCCTTCGGCGGCCCGCGGCCGCCGGCCAACGGCGGCGGCGGCCCGGCAGGCACCGGGGGCGGTGGCCGGCCGACCCCCACTCAGGGCCAGGGCCCTTGGAGTGGTGGCGGCGGCGCCATGGCGGAGTAGACTGGCATCATGGAGTTCCTCGAACAGGCCGAGTTCTGGCACTGGTGGATCGCCGCGATTCTGTTCCTGGTGATCGAAACCTTCGCGCCCGGCGCGGTCTTCCTCTGGCTGGGCGTGGCCGCGGGCGTCGTCGGGCTGGTCCTGCTGGTCTTCTCGGGCCTCGGCTGGGAGTATCAGTTCCTGATCTTCGCCGTCTCGATGGTGGGCTCGGCCGTGGGCTGGCGGGCCTACGTGCGCCGCAATCCGACCGAGACCGACAAGCCGACCCTCAACCGCCGCGGCGAGCAGTACGTCGGCCGGACCTTCACCCTCCAGGACGCCATCGTGAACGGCCAGGGCAA
>CALJXB010000178.1 GCA_937974415.1 uncultured Kiloniellales bacterium | reverse complement strand
CAGCTCTCTGTCGTCTTGCGAGCCATGTGTTTTGACGAGGACCTCCCCATGCATTTCATCATAGCGTTGCCCTGCCGGGCAAAAGCTGATCCAGATCACGGCGCAGTGCCGACGAACTAGGCACAAAGCAACCACCATCAGAGTGGGCAGGAGACCCTGGCCATGTCAGATCAGACGGAGCGATCATCCGAGGGGTCGAGTCCGGACGCCGAAGCGTTGCGCCGGCACGCACTTTATCGCGGCAAGGTCCAGATGATGCCGAAATGCCCGATCCGCGGCCGGGAGGATTTCGCGGTCTGGTACACGCCGGGCGTCGCGGCCCCTTGCCGGGCGATCGTCGATGATCCCGAGCTGGTTTACGCGCACACCAACAAGGCCAACACCATCGCCGTCGTCTCGGACGGCTCGCGCGTGCTCGGTCTCGGCAACATCGGCCCGGAAGCCGGCCTGCCCGTCATGGAGGGCAAGGCCCTGCTGTTCAAGTATCTGGGCGGCGTCGATGCAGTGCCCTTGTGCCTCGACTCCCAGGCGCCCGACGACATCGTCCGAACGGTCGAGCTGGTGGCGCCCTCGTTCGGCGGCATCAATCTCGAAGATATCGCCCAGCCCAAATGCTTCAGGGTGCTGGACCGGCTGCGCGACGGCCTCGGCATCCCGGTTTGGCACGACGACCAGCAGGGCACGGCCACCGCGGTGGCGGCGGGCCTCATGAACGCGCTCAAGCTCGTCGACAAGGACCTGGGCCAAATCCGCATCGTCATGTTCGGGATGGGCGCCGCCAACGTCTCGGTTTATCGCCTGCTGACCAGCATGGGCGTCGACCCTCGGGCCATCGTTGGCTGCGACAGCGAGGGACTCCTGCACGCGGGGCGTCAGGACATCGACGCCCGACAGGCGGACTTTTACGACAAGTGGCAGGTCTGCCTGAACAGCAACGCCGACGGGCTGACGGGCGAGCCGGGGCAGGCCTTCAAGGGCGCCGATGTCTGTATTGCCTTCTCCCAGTCAGGCCCGAACCTTATCCAGCCCCAGTGGGTCAAGGCCATGGCGCCGGATGCGATCGTCTTCGCCTGCGCCAATCCGGTGCCGGAAATCTGGCCCTGGGAGGCCAAGGACGCCGGCGCCCGAATCGTCGCCACGGGGCGCAGCGACTTCGCCAATCAGCTCAACAACTCGCTGGTCTTCCCGGGCCTGTTCCGCGGTGTCCTGGACGTGCGGGCCAGGGCCATCACCGACGAGATGGCCTTCTCGGGCGCCCTCGCGCTGGCCGGCTTCGCCGAGGCGGAGGGTCTCGCCGACGACCACATCCTGCCCAGCATGGACGAGATGGAGCTGGCCGCCGCCATCGCGGCGGCGGTCGGCGAAAAGGCGCAGGAGCAGGGGCTGGCGGAATTGAGACTGTCCCACCAAGAGCTCTTCGAGCAGGCGCTGCAGACGGTCTCGGCGGCACGCGAGGCGAGCCGGGCCCTCTTTTCTGACCAGGTAGACTAGGAGCCTGGCCGAACGCTATCCGCTTGCTCGGCCAGCGCCTTCACGGACTCCGCGACCATGACCGGATAGGCCGGTGCGCTTTCCAGCCGCTTGAGATGGGGCGGCAAGAGATCGAGCTGGGAAGCGGCATGGGCCCGGGAGTCTTGCAGATCGGGTTCCGGCTGTATTCGCTTGCCGTTTATCAGCACCGGCTGGATCAAGGCCTCGCCGTCTCCTGCTTGGCCCTCCAGAGTCAGCACGTCGCCGACCATGGTTCCGTCCGAGCCGTAACGCCGGAAGACCTGCTTGCGGCCCGGCCAGGTGGCCTTGCCGGTCGAGAGTTTGCGCTTGGGTTGCCCGGAGTACTCCTGCAGCTTGTAAGCGCAGTCCAGCGCGGGCGCATCCGAGGATGTGGTCAGGCTGGTGCCGATTCCGTAGCCGTCGATCGGCGCATTCTGCGATGCGTAGCGCTGCAGCAAGTCTTCGTCGACGCCGCCGCTGGCGAAGATTTGCACCGAGGTCAAACCGCCGCGGTCGAGAATTCCTCGCACCAAACGAGCCTCCTCCGCCAGATCTCCGCTGTCCAGACGCACGCCGCGCAATTCAATTCCCTCGCCGGCGAGGATTGGCGCGATGCGGACGACCGAATGGGCGGCAGTTTCCGTGTCATAGGTGTCGAGCAGGAGGACCACGTTGTCCGGCCGCGAGCGCGCGAAGGCCAGGAACGCCGCAGCCTCGTCATCGTGCGCCTGAATAAAGGAGTGGGCCATGGTGCCGGTGATGGGAACGCCGTAGAGCCACTCGGCGGGAGTGGTTGCGCTGGCGGCAAAGCCGGCGATGTAGCTCGCCCGAGCTGCCAGCAACCCCGCTTCCGAACCGTGCGCGCGGCGCAGGCCGAAGTCGACCAGGGCCCTGTCCTGGGAGGCGAGAACCATGCGGGCGGCCTTCGAGGCGATCACCGTTTGAAAATGCAGCAGGTTGATCAGGCGCGATTCCAACAGCTGCGCCTCGGGCAGGGGCGCTGTGATACGCGCAATCGGCTCATCCGGGAAGAATACCGTGCCTTCGGGCATGGCGTGCAGATCGCCCGTGAAGTGGAAGTCGGCTAGGTAGTCGAGCGTGTTGTCTCGGAAACGCCCGCTCTCGGCCAGCCATCGCTGTTCCGCCTCGCTGACTCGCGCTGTCTTCAGGAACGCCACCGCCTGCTCGAGACCGGCGGCCATGAGGAAGCCACGGGAGGCGGGTAGCTTTCGGACGAAGAACTCGAACACCGCCGTGTCCGTCATGCCAGCGTCCAGATAAGCCTGGACCATGTTGAGCTCGTAGAGATCGGTCAGCAGCAAGCTGGCGCCGGGATCGAATGGGAACTCCCGTTTGCCTACTTTGGATCTCGGGTTGCCGCGCTCCGTCCCGTTGGGCGCGCGACAGCTCTGAAGGCGATTGGGGGCCAGCATTTGCGTGCGTTCTCCAATAAACGGGAGGTCTCACCCCGGGAGACTGCAGGTCCTGATCGGGCCGCTCAATGACGCAGGTCAAGATTTTGTTCGACTGTGACACGGGAACTGGACTGGGTTTAGCCGCAGTTTCGCGAAGGAGGAGGACGGCTTGCCGGCAGGGACGCAAAAATACGACCCGCGCCGAACCCTCCACCACCCTGGGGTCTCCCCCGTGGGCGCACGCAGGATTCGGCTGCGGGCCTCGTCCCAGCGTATCATCGCTCTCCCGGAAATCTGTCAGCGCGGTTCCCTGTCTCACTTGGAGGCAGTTCACCACCTGATCATTCCAGCTGGGCTCCTCGCCGGGACAGATCCAAAACTAGACGCCCGCCGGGGACACCACCTTGATTTGAGTCAATATTCACGACGTCAGGGGAGGAGATGGTGGCCGATCGGCCCTATGCCCCTAACGTGATGCCGAGCGCCTCGCGGGTTACGATCGTGCCGGCCTGTTGTTGGAGGATCGCCGAAGCCGCGTCAATCCGGCCAATGCCGGCAAAGCCGCCCGCGGTTTCGGCAAACGCGCAGGCGGCGGCTACCTTGGGGCCCATCGATCCGGGTGCAAACTCGAGGGCTCGAAGCGCCGACGGGTCGGCGCTGCGGATCGGCTTCTGGTCTGCTGTGCCCCAGTCGCGGTAGACAGCGTCCACGTCGGTTAGCGAGAGCAGGACGTCGGCCTGCAGTTCCCGGGCCAAGAGAGCACTTGTCCAGTCCTTATCGATCACCGCCTCCACGCCGGTGAGCGTGCCGCCGTCCGCGAGCACGATCGGAATTCCGCCGCCGCCGGCGCAGACGACGGTCACTCCCTGTTCGACCAGCAGGCGAATGGCATGGATCTCCAAGATTCTTTGCAGCAGGGGCGATGCAACGACCCGGCGGTAACTGTTTCCGTCCGGCGCCACCGTCCACCCTCTTCGAGCGGCAAGCTCGCGCGCGGTCGTGCGATCGTAGACCGGACCGATCGGCTTGTCCGGCGCGTCGAACGCCGGATCCTGCGGATCGACAACGACGCGGGTGAGGAGGCTGCAAATCGTCCGCCCCGAGAGGTGGCTTTCGAGTTCCCGTTCGACCAGATAGCCGATCATGCCTTCGGTTTCCGCCCCCAGGACATCCAAAGGGTAGGGCGGCACTTTCGAGTAGGCTTCGGCCTGCATCGCCAACAAGCCAATCTGCGGCCCGTTGCCGTGGGTGAAGATCACCTCGTGTTGGGCCGCGATTTCAGCGAGGCCAGGCGCCACAGCCGCGATGTTGCGCTGCATGACGCTCGCCTCCGGCGGCTCTTCGCGACGGACCAGAGCGTTGCCTCCGAGGGCGATGACGACCCGCAACGCTTAATCGCCCAAGACGCCGGCGCGGGCCAGATAGTCGTCCACCAAGCCGCCGAGCGAAGGCTCGCCGGTCTCGGCGAACTCGTAGCGCGCCCGCACGATGGGTTTGTTTACTTGGATCAAAGCGCCGAGATCGATCGGTGTCGCCGCGATCACAATATCGGCCTCGCTGGCCCTGATGGTCTGGGCGAGCCCCTCGATCTGTGCTTCGCCGTACCCAAGGGCCGGCAGAACCGCCCCAATATGGGGGTATTGGTCATAGATCGAGGCGATTTCGGGGACCGCGCAGCCGCGAGGGTCGAGGATTTCTGCTGCGCCGGCAGCACGGGCTGCAATCGTGCCCGCGCCATAGCCCATTCCGCCATGGGTGATGGTCGGGCCGTCTTCGACGACCAGGACACGCCGACCGCGAACCATGTCCGGATCGTCGAGGGTTACCGGCGAGGCGGCGCGGACGATGGGTGCGGCCGGATTTATGGCGCTGAGCGCCTCGGCGACACGCGCGATGTCCTGCTTGGGCGCAGCGTCCGTCTTGGCGATGACCAGCACGTCGGCCATTCGTAGAACCGTCTCGCCCGGGTGGTGGGTCGTTTCCTGACCCGGCCGCAGGGCATCGGCCAACACGATGTGGAAATCAGGGCGAATGAAGGGAAAGTCGTTGTTGCCGCCATCCCAGAGGATGACGTCAGCCTCCTTTTCGGCCTCGCTCAAGACGCGGATATAGTCGGCACCGGCGAAAACGACGCTGCCGGCCGCGATATGTGGCTCATACTCCTCGCGCTCCTCGATCGTGCATTCCGCTAGTGTTAAGTCCTCTTGGGTGGCGAAACGCTGCACGGCCTGACGGGCAAGGTC
>CALJXB010000177.1 GCA_937974415.1 uncultured Kiloniellales bacterium | reverse complement strand
GAGGCGGTGGTGTCCACCGATATGACCCGTTCCGTGACGAAGCGCTCGGCATCGTCCAGTGTCTCTATCAGGGGCAGGCGCGGGCCGGGCCGGTCGGCGAGCAGAACGCGGAGTCGCGCGACCGCCTCGCCATCGCAGCTGAATGCCACCGCCGAGATCTCCGGCAGGCGGGCTAAGTCCTCGGCGCTTCCCCCGGCCGAAAAGACGATGCCGCGCGGCAGGCCGGCCCGTTTGCAGGCCTCGATGACGCGCGCGACCGCCGCTCGGTCGCAGTCTTCGGCGAGCAATGCCGCGTTGCCGAGGGCCATGGCGAGCGCGGCCTGAACCGCCAGGGCGGGGCCGGCATCCGGGCCGCCGCCCTCGTCGCTGCCGCCGAGGCAGAGCACGATACCCCGGCCGTGCAGCAGCAGGGAATTCTGCTCGCCGGTGGGGCCCTTGAGCTCGACGGAAGTCGGCCCGAGGGCCGCGGCCCGGCCGAGGGCGTCGCGCACCGCCTCGCCCATCTCGGGCGGCAGGGCCTGCGCCACGGCCGCGAGCTTTTCGAGACGGTTGGCACGCACATCCCAGGCGAGCTGGGCCAGGCGGGCACGCGCGACCCAGCGCTCCAGCTCGGGCGTCGAGGCCCCGTTCGCCTCGCCCTGAAGCAACGCCATGTCCTTCGGAACCGCCACACGGTGTCCAACCGCGTCGCTGGGCTTGGTGAAGCGCTGCAGGTAATGAGGCCCGCCGGCCTTGGGTCCGGTGCCCGAGAGTCCTTCGCCGCCGAAGGGCTGGACCCCGACCACGGCGCCGATCTGGTTGCGGTTGACGTAAATGTTGCCGACCCGGGCGCGGGCGCAGATGCGGTCGACCCGCTCGCCGACCCGGCTGTGAATGCCCAGGGTGAGGCCGTAGCCGCTGGCGTTGATCCGGTCCACAACCTCGTCCAGGTCCTTGGAGGCGAAGCGGCAGACATGGAGGATCGGACCGAAGATCTCCCGTTCGAGCTCCTCGAAGGCCTCGAGCCGGTAGGCAGCCGGGCTGACAAAAATCCCCCTGGCCGTCTCGTCGGGCAGCGGGACTTGGAACAGGCGCCGGCCCTTGGCGTCGAGCGCCTCGCAGTGGGCCACGATGGTGGCGCGCGCCTCCTCGTCGATCACCGGCCCCACGTCGGTCGCCGGGTCCCAGGTCTGACCGATCCTGAGTTCGTTGGCAGCACCCTCCAACATCTCCAGGAGCGTGGACTCGATCTCCTCCTGGACCAGTAGCACCCGAAGCGCCGAACAGCGCTGGCCGGCGCTCTGAAAGGCCGAGGCGACGATGTCCCGCACCGCCTGCTCGGGCAGGGCCGTCGAATCGACGATCATGGCGTTGAGCCCGCCGGTCTCGGCGATCAAGGGCGCGTCGGGCGCGGCATGGCGGGCCATGGCCCGGTCGATCAGGAGCGCCGTCTCGGTGGAACCGGTGAAGCAGACGCCGGTGACCCGCGGGTCCGAGGTCAGGGCGCCGCCGACCGTGGCGCCGTCGCCGGGCAAGAGTATGAGCGCGTCTTCGGGCACCCCGGCCTGGTGCATCAACGCCACGGCCTTGGCCGCCATCAAAGGCGTCTGCTCGGCCGGCTTCGAGAGGACTGCGTTGCCGGCCGCAAGGGCGGCGGTAATCTGGCCGGTGAAGATGGCGAGCGGGAAGTTCCAGGGCGAGATGCACACGAAGGGGCCGAGCCCGACGCGCCCGCCGTCACCCATGAGCCGGCGAGCCTCGGTCGCATAATAGCGGCAGAAATCGACGGCCTCGCGCACCTCGAGGATGCCGTCGAGACGCGTCTTGCCGGCCTCTCGCGACCCAATCGCGATCAGCTCGGCCATGTTGTCCTCGTAGAGCTCGGCGACCCGCCCGAGGATGACGGCGCGCTCCTCGACCGGGCGGTCCCGCCAGGCGGGAAAGGCCCGCTCGGCGCGGTCGAGGGCTTGGTCCACCAAGGCCCCGTCGGCCTCGGCCACCTCGCCGACCACGTCCTCGCGGTCGACCGGGCTGGTAACGGTCCGCGACGTGCGGTCCGCCGACCCGGAATCCAGGGTCGGTGCGGCGGACCAGCGGGCATGGCGGAACGGCGTCATGGCCCGATCGAGCTCTCCGGCCATTATGGGGTTGTTGAGGTTGACACCCCTGGAGTTGCGGCGGATCGCGCCATAGATCCTGGGCGGCAAAGGAATTCGCCGGCTGGCCGGATCGTCGAGCCCTGCGATCGCCTCGACCGGGTCGCCGACGATGTCGGACGGGGGCACGGAGTCGTTGAGCAGCTGGTGCACGAAGGACGAATTGGCGCCGTTCTCCAGCAAGCGGCGGACCAGGTAGGCCAGCAGGTCCTTGTGGACGCCGACCGGGGCGTAGATGCGGCAATCGCGACCGCTTTTCTTGCGCAGCAGGTCGTGCATGGCCTCGCCCATGCCGTGCAGCCTCTGGAACTCGAAGCCGTCGAATTTGCCGGCCATCTCAAGGACGGCGCAGGTCGTGTGGGCGTTATGGGTGGCGAACTGTGGATAGAGCCGATCTGTTTGGTTTAACAGTTGCTGCGCACATCTCAGATAGGAGACGTCGGTCGAGGCCTTGCGGGTGAAGACGGGGTAATTCTCGAGGCCCAGCACCTGGGCGTTCTTGATCTCCTGATCCCAATACGCGCCCTTCACAAGGCGCACCGTGATGCGGCGGTCGAGCTCGCCGGCCAAGCCATAGAGCCAGTCGAGGACCGCCGGCGCCTGCTTGGCATAGGCCTGGACGACCACGCCGAAGCCGTTCCAGCCGGCCAGGTCGGGGTTGCGCAACACGGCCTCGATGACGTCGGCCGAGAGCTCCAGCCGGTCGGCCTCCTCGGCGTCGACGGTCATGCAGATCCCGGCCGAGCGGGCGTGCTCCG
>CALJXB010000176.1 GCA_937974415.1 uncultured Kiloniellales bacterium | reverse complement strand
CACCAAGGACGGCGTGACGGTCGCCAAGGAGATCGAGCTTTCCGACAAGTTCGAGAACATGGGCGCCCAGATGGTGCGCGAAGTCGCCAGCAAGACCAGCGACTTGGTCGGTGACGGCACCACCACGGCGACGGTGCTCGCCCAGGCCATTATACGCAACGGCTGCAAGGCCGTTGCCGCCGGCATGAACCCCATGGACCTGCGGCGCGGCATCGACATGGCCGTGAGCGCGGTCATTGCCGATCTCGGGAAGCGCTCGCGCAAGGTCAAGACCTCGGCGGAGATCGCCCAAGTCGGCACCATCTCTTCGAACGGCGACAGCGAGGTTGGTGACATGCTGGCCGAGGCCATGGAGAAGGTTGGCAACGCCGGCGTCATCACTGTGGAAGAGGCCAAGTCGCTTCACACCGAGCTCGACCTGGTCGAGGGCATGCAATTCGACCGCGGCTACCTCTCGCCCTATTTCGTGACCAACGCCGATAAGATGCTGGCCGAACTGGAAGACCCTTACATTCTTCTGCACGAGAAGAAGGTCTCGGGCTTGCAGCCCATGCTGCCGCTGTTGGAGGCGGTGGTGCAGTCGAGCCGTCCGCTTGTGATCATCGCCGAGGACGTCGAGGGCGAGGCGCTGGCCACCCTGGTGGTCAACAAGCTGCGCGGCGGCCTCAAGGTGGCGGCGGTGAAGGCACCGGGCTTCGGCGATCGCCGCAAGGCGATGCTCGAGGACATGGCGGTCCTGACCGGCGGTCAGGTGGTCTCCGAAGACCTCGGCATCAAGCTCGAGAACGTCACCATCGACATGCTCGGCAGCGCCAAGAAGGTCATCATCACCAAGGAGGAGACGACCGTCGTCGAGGGCGCGGGCACCCAAAAGGAGATCGAGGCGCGCTGCGCCCAGATCCGTCAGCAGATCGAGGAGACGACGTCGGACTACGAAAAGGAGAAGCTGCAGGAGCGCCTGGCCAAGCTGGCCGGCGGCGTTGCGGTGATCCGGGTCGGCGGCGCCACCGAGATCGAGGTGAAGGAGCGCAAGGACCGGGTCGAGGACGCCATGCACGCGACCCGCGCCGCGGTCGAGGAAGGCGTGCTGCCGGGCGGCGGCGTGGCCCTGCTCTATGCGACCAAGGCACTCGACTCACTCCAGCCGGCCAACGACGACCAACGGGTCGGCGTCGACATCGTGCGCCGGGCCATGAAGGCGCCGGTGCGCCAGATCGCCGAGAACGCTGGTGAAGACGGCGCCGTTGTCTCCGGCAAGCTCACCGACAAGGTGGACCGCAATCGTGGCTTCGATGCTCAGACCAGTACCTATGTCGACATGTTTAAGGCCGGCATCATCGATCCCACGAAGGTGGTGCGCACGGCGCTCCAGGACGCGGCCTCGGTCGCCGGCATTCTGGTCACCACCGAAGCCATGGTGGCCGAGAAGCCGAAGAAGGAAGAGCCCATGCCCGGCGGCGGCGATATGGGCGGAATGGGCGGCATGGGTGGCATGGGCGGCATGATGTAAGCTGCCGTACGCCTTCGGCGTCCCAACGAATACGAGCGGGAGCCCCGGCTCCCGCTCTTTTTTTGTCCCTGCCGGCCGAAATTCCCGAAAATCCCCCTCTCCGGGCACCCGATCTCCCTCAATGAGCAACTGTTGACCTTGCGGGCTCGGGGACGCAGTCTCGCATTTAGGGTTAACAGGAGTCGTTATCCTCTCTAGAGAGCCGCAGAAAAGAGTTCTCGGTGAGGGTTACGAGGAGTTCAGATCAATGACCGACGATCCTGCGCGTCCGGGTACCCTTCAGCTGGCCCAGGCTTCGGGCAGCGCCACCGCCATTCAAGACACGGTAACCGTGACCCAGCCGCCCGACGGCGGCGAGGTCGTCTTGCCCTCGCCCGCGGGCCGGCTCTACGACCTGCAGTTCGACCCGCGGCTGGCCCAAATGCGGGTGGTCGACGCGGACGGCGACGGCGATCTCGATGTGGTGCTGCTGTTCAACGCCGACACGCCGCAAGAATCTCGAATCGTGTTCGTCGATATGGTCGAGGCGAGCCAGAGCGGACTGGCGCCTGCCCTGCAGGTCGGCGAGCAGCGCTTCGAGGCGGACAACCTGGTGCGCCAGGCCCAGGCACTCGCCGGCGAGGCGCCGACCCTGGAGATCGCGGCCGCGCCGGGCCCCGAGGCCGTCGGCACCGGCGCCACACAGTACGATGACAACCTCGGCGCCCTGATCGACCTTCTGAACCCCCAGGACGTGATTCCGGGGGTCGAGATGGCCTTTCCTTCGATCGACCCGGACGAAACCGAGGACGACGAAACCGACGATTTTCTGGCTGCGGCCACGGCCGGAGACGACCCGACCGGCGGTGACGACCCGGGCGGCGGTGACGACCCGGGCGACGGCGGCGATCCAGGCGACGGCGACGTGCCCGAGGCTACGATCGTGGGCGCGCCCGTGGTTGCCGAAGCCGAGTTCGCGGAATTCACGATTCTGCTATCGAACCCGAGTGCCTTCGACAGCACGCTCAACGTGACCGTGTCGGACAGCGGCTCGGGTATCGGCTTCGCCACGGGGGGCACGGACGAGCCGGCGGACTACCTCAACACCACACTGGAGGTCTTCGACGGCACGAACTGGGTGCCCTTCGCCAACGGCTCTTCGGTCACGGTTCCCGCCGGGGAGACCGCCTTGCAGGTTCGGGTGACGACCCTGGACGATGCCGGAAACCCGATCTTCGAGGGCCCTGAGGTCTTCCA
>CALJXB010000175.1 GCA_937974415.1 uncultured Kiloniellales bacterium | reverse complement strand
CGCCGAATCATCGAGATCAACGTGATCGGCACCTACTACGTCACCCGCGAGGTGGTGAAGACCATGCCGGCCGGCGGCCGCATCATCATCACCGCCTCGGTCTGGGGCCGCACCTCGGCCGGGCCCTTCAGCGCCTACAGCAGCTCCAAGCACGCCAACATCGGCTTCATGCGCTGCCTCGCCGAGGAGCTCGGCCCGCGCGGCATCGCCGTCAACGCCATCTGCCCCGGCTGGGTCAAGACTGACGCCTCCATGCTGTCGCTCTCCAAGATGGCCGCCCGCGAGGGACGCGGCGAGGCCGAATGCCTCGAGGAGATCATGTCGGCCCAGGCCTTTCCCGGCCTCATGGAGCCGGACGACGTGGCCGGGGCCTATCTGTTTCTCGCCTCGGACTTGGCGGCTAATATCACCGGCCAGGCGTTCAACGTGGACCGTGGGGAGCTCATGGCATGACCGGACAGCTGGCAGAAAAGCGCGCCCTGGTCACCGGCGCCTCGCGGGGCATCGGCCGGGCGATTGCTCGGGCCTTGGCCGCAGAGGGCGCCCGGGTCGCGGTCTGCTACGGGGCCTCGCCGGCCAAGGCGGACGAGACCGTGGCATCCATTGCGGACGCCGGGGGAGAGGCCTTTCCGATCGCCCTCGACGTCAGCGACGAAGCCAGTATCGCGGCGGGATTCGCCGCGGCTCTGGACCGGCTCGGCGGCCTCGACATCCTGGTGAGCAACGCGGGCGTCATGCTGCAACGGCCGCTCTTGGAGATGACGGCGGCGGACTACGACTGGCTGATGGGGGTCAACCTGCGCGGCGTTTACCTGGTGGGGCGCGAGGGCCTTCGCATCTTGCGCGAACAGGCCAATGGCGGGCGGGTCATCAACGTCGCCTCGGACCTGGGCTACTTCGGGCGCGAGGACTTCTCCGCCTATTGCGCCTCAAAGGCCGGGGTGCTCAGCCTGACCCGGTCGTGGGCCAAGGAGTTCGGGCCCGACATCCTGGTCAACGCCATCGCGCCCGGCCCCATCGACACCGACATGCTGAGCCTCGAGGCCATGTCGGCCGAATGGCGCGAGAAGGAGGAACAAATCCCCCTGGAGCGGGTCGGCCAGCCGGAAGAGGTGGCGTCCGTCGCGGTCTTCCTCGCCGGGCCGGGTGCCAGCTTCATGACCGGCCAGGTGATCGACCCGAACGGCGGCAGCGTCATGCCATAGGGGCAGAAATCGAAAGGAGCAGCCGAGCGATGATCAAGAACCCCGTACCTTGGCCGAACGGCGCCAAGTGCGCCGTCTCAATCACTTTCGACATGGATGCCGACAGCCTCATTCACCTGGAGCATCCGCGCGACTCGATCTCGAGGGTCTCGGCCATGTCGATGCTGCGCTACGGGCCGGAGGTGGCGGTGCCGCGGATCCTCGAGACCTACCGCCGGCTGGAGATCAAGCAGACCTTCTTCGTGCCGGCCTGGTGCATCGAGCAGTACCCCGCGGCGGTCGAGGCCATGGTGGCCGGCGGCCACGAGGTCGGGCACCACGGCTACATTCATGAGAACCCGAGGGGGGCGGGCCGGGAGGAGGAGGCCTACTGGCTGAAGCGCGGCATCGAGGTGATCGAGGCCCACACCGGCCAGCGCCCGCGCGGCTGGCGGGCGCCGCTCTACAACTTCTCGAACCACTCGGCCGACCTCTTGATCGAGGAAGGCTTCCTCTACGACGCCTCGCTCATGGGCGACGACGTACCATACGTGCTCAAGACCGACCAGGGCGAGCTCATCGAGCTGCCGTCCTATTGGGGCATGGACGACTGGCCCCAGTTCGTCCACTCCATGGACCTCGACTACATGATGCCGATCCAATCGCCGGAGCGCGGCATGGCGGTGTTCCGCGAGGAGTTTGACGCCATGTGGGAAAACGGCGGCCTCTGGGTCGGGGTCTGGCATCCCTTCGCCAGCGGGCGCCTATCGCGATGGCGCCAGGTCGAGAAGCTGCTCGCCTACATGCGCGAGAAGGGCGACGTCTGGTTCGCCCCCATGGACGAGATCGCCGGCCACGTGCGCCGCTCGATCGACGACGGCAGCTACCAGCCCCGGGTCGACCGTCTGCCCTACTACCGGGAGCGGGTCTCGGTCATGCCGCTCGCCGGCGGGCCGCCGCGCGCTGCCGAATAATACCAAGGGTCATGGCTATTCACCCTTCTCACCGCCCTGTCCGGCCCGCTGGTTAGGCGCGGAAGCAGGGGCGCGGATCAGAAGGCAAAGGCCGGGTCGCTCAACACGCTGACGATCACGAATCCGCCGAGAGCCAGGCTGACCAGGCCGACACCCGACTGCAGGCTGCGGTTGGTCCAGGTGAGGGACTTGGCGCTCCAGCCGATGGGTATGGCGATGACCAGCGACAGCGCGGCCATGCCGGCGACGGACCCCAGGCCGAAAACGACCACGTAGAACATTCCGCCGAGGGGCGAGGCGAGTGCTGTGCCGGCCAGGACCACTAGGGCCGCCGAGCCGGCCAGGCCGTGCATCATGCCGACCAGCAGGCTGCGCAGGGGAAACCCCCTCATGTGCTGGTGATCGTGGCGGGACTGGGCATGGGAAGCCGGCTCTCCGGCGTGGGAGTGGGCGTGCAGGTGGACCCGCCCGTCGGCGTGGCGGTGGACGTGGACGTGAACCCGGTCGCGGGCGAGGCGGTAGAGCAGCTGCCCGCCGAGAAACATGAGCATTGCCCCCACCGCCATCTCGAGCCAGCCGGCCAGCGCCGGGCCTACGGCGTGTTCGGTCAGGATGATCGCGCCGGCGAAGGCGCAGAGCGTCGCCATGTGGCCGAAGCCCCAGACGACGCCGTGGCGGACGATGCTGCGCCGCGAGCGGTTGCGCGCCGTGAGGCTGGCCAGCGCCGCCAGGTGGTCGGCCTCCATGGCGTGCTGCAGGCCCAAGAGAAACCCAATGAAGAGAACGGTGATCACGACTCAGCTCCCCCAAATTCCGATCAGCCGGCGTTCACTCGTCGTCCGCCGCCATGACTTCGCTGCGGTGACCCAGCTTCCCTTCGACCACCATGGTCCCCAGGGCGTCGAGGATCACCCGGCAGGCCAGCTGCGAGGTGTTGTCGTTCACGTCGTAGGGCGGCGAGACCTCGACCACCTCCATGGCGCAGAGCCCCTCGCGGGCGATCAGGCGCACCATCTCCAGTGCCTCGCGCGGTGTAAACCCCCCGGGCTCCGGAGTACCGGTGCCGGGCGCGAAGCCGGGGTCGATGGAATCGATGTCGAACGAGAGATAGACCGCCTTGGCGTCCTTCCAGGCGAGCTCCAGGGCCATCTCGGCCGCCTTTTGGACGCCGAGCTCTTCCACGTCCTTCATGGTCATGACGCTGGAGCCGCGTTCGCGCGCGACCTCCGAGCCGGGGCGCGATCCGTACCAGCCGCCGATGCCGATCTGCACCAGGTTCTTGGGCGGGCAGTTGGCGAGGCCCACGTCGTGCATATGACTGTGGTCGTGATGGGTGCCGTGGAACTCGACGTCCTCGTGGGCGTTTGACGTCCAGTACCAGGGCGTGGTGTGCATTCGTTCGTCCATGTCCATGTCCTGCATGTCGATGTGACGATCGAAATGGATGATGCCGACGTTGCCGTCGATATGGGGCGCAACGCCGCGCACGTTGGGATAGCCGAGCGAATGGTCGCCGCCGCAGATGATGGGAAAGGCGCCCGAGGTGTAGATGTGCGAGATCGCCATGGAGACCTGGTCGAAGGTCTTCTCGATGTTGCCCGGGATGACGAAGATGTCGCCGGCGTCGCAGAAATCCAGTTCCTCGAATAGGTCGACGCCGCCGTCGACCGAATAGCCGTCGTAGACGGCCGAGATGCGCCGGACCGCCTGGGGCCCGAAGCGGGTTCCCGGACGGTAGGTCGTCCCGGTATCGAAGGGCACGCCGACGAAGGCGGCCTCGTAGTCGCCGACCTTGCGCACGTCCTCGCAGTAGGGCGCCTTCATGAAGGTGTTGATGCCGGCAAAGGCGGGCTGGTGGCCCCGGCTGAATAGGGAGATGCTCCGGTCGTTGATCGACTCGGCGGCTTCAAGGCCGAGCTCGAGGCAGCGGGCGATCTCTTCGTCTTGCTTCTTCTGCGAGATCCGCTTCAGCCGCTTGATGTTGCGGTTACCGCGGAGTTCTCCCGTCTTTGGATCCGGCATGGCGCCATCCCTTTCTGTTTTTTTAGCTATGCGGGGTTCGGCCGGCGGGTCGCCGCGCCGAGACAGATGCCCTCAAGTCCCCTGTATCTCCTCTCTCATCCAAGCGAAGAGCTGACGCTCCATGTCGATGTACCCGGGCTGGGCCAGCAGCTCTTCCTTCTGGCGAAACCTCTGGCCGTTCTTGAAGTCCATCAGGATGTCTTGCTTCACCTTGCCCGGAGTGCGCGTGTAGAAAACGATCCGGTCGGCCAGATAGATGGCCTCCTGCACGTCATGGGTGACCAGGACCGTGGTCTTTCTTTCCACCTCGAAGATCTCGATCATCATCTCCTGCATTTCCCAGCGCACCTGGGCGTCGAGGGCGCCGAAGGGTTCGTCGAGCAGCAGGACGGTCGGGTTCTGGGCCAGCGTTCGTGCGATCGCGACCCTTTGCTTCATGCCGCCGGACAGTTCGCTCGGGTAGGAATTGGCGGCCTGCGAGAGGTGCACTTCTTCCAGCCACTTGCGTGCCTTGGCCTCGCGCTCGGCCTTGGGAACTCCAAGAATCTTCATGCCGTATTCGACATTCTGAAGGGCGGTCAACCACGGGAAGGAGGTATAGGCCTGGAAGACCATGCCGCGGTCGGGTCCGGGGCCGAGGACCGGCCTGCCGTAGGTGACGATCGAGCCTTCGGTGGGCTCTTCGAGCCCCGCCAGCATGCGCAACATGGTGGTCTTGCCGCAGCCCGACGGGCCCACGAAGGCGCAAACCTGGGCCTCGGGTACATCGAGCGAGATATCGTCGACGGCCGTAAACTTGCCGCCCATATAACGCCGGGTGACGTTCTGCACTTCGATCGCCAGTGTCGCGTCGTCGCTCATCGCTCTGTGTACCAATCGGACTCTCTCGTTCATCGGCCTCAGCCGGGGCGCTTGCGGTTCCAAGGGAAGAGGTAATAGGACAGCAGGCGAAAGGCGATGTCGGTCAGGACGCCGAGAATCCCGATCGTCAGGATTCCGGCCATGATGATATCGACCTTGAGGAAGCGCCCCGCGCGCATCATGACGGCGCCGATGCCGTCCTGGGCGGCGACGATCTCCTCGATCACCAAATAGGTCCAGCTCACCGCGATCATGTTGCGCATGGAATCCACGATCGCCGGGGAGGCCGCACGCACCACGACCCCCATGACGATCTGGCTGCGCGACGCCCCCATGGTGAGGGCGGCTTCCACGAGCGACTTCTCGACGGCCTCCGTGTTGTCGAGGATGAGCGCCACGAGAAAGAAGATGACCCCGAGGAACAGGAGGGCGAGCTTCTGGGTGTCCGTCGGGCCGAACCAGACGAGCAGCAGCGGAATGAAGGAGGCGGCCGGCAGGTAGCGCGCGCCGGAGAACACCGGGTTGATGAAAGCGCGCATGTTGGCAAAGCAGCCCATGAAAACTCCGAGCGGGACTGCGATAGCGCAGGCGGCAAAGAAACTTATGAGGACCCGGGCCAAGCTGATGCCGACGTCGGCGAGGTAGTTCTTCTCGACGGTGAGGCGGACCATGGTGCCGACCACGATTTGCGGCGAGGGCAGAAAGCGCTGACTTCCCTCCGGGGTCAAATAGTGGCCCGCCTCCCAGATGAGGAAGAATAGGAACGCGCCCGCCACGCCGTAGTAGGCCGCCTGGCGAGAGGTGACGGGGGTCAACAAACGCAAGTATTGCTTGGCCGGGCGGCCGTCGTACCTCGGACCGGCGCCTTGGCCTGCGGTGTTCGACGGAGCGCCCTCGGGACGGATCGGGTTTGTGGCCTGTGCCATGGCTTAGGTTGCCCCCTGATGCCGCGAAGGCCGGATCGATGCCCGGCTCCTGTGCTCCGAACCGCAGCCGCAGGCTATCACGGACTCATCTGCGCTGGGACTCGTCATGGCGATCCCCCGAGTGCGATCGGGTCCCCCAGGAAGGGGGCGGCGGTCCGCCGCCGCCGCCACACGCGGTCTCGAGAGGCTACAGCCCGACGCGGCCGATCCAAGAGTTGTTGGAGAGGCTGGTGTGCAGGTCCTCGGCGGCCAGGGCGTCGAGAACGCTAGGATCGAGGCCGTCGGCGGCCGAGGCCGTGGTGTCCACCACGCCGGCTTCCGTATAGACCTGCCCGAAGAGGTCCCAGGTCGCGGCAAGATAGCCCGCCTCGCAATCCGGCGCGCCATCGAACAGGGTCTTGCCCCATCCGCTCGGCTCCGAGGGTCCCGCCGGAGCGCCCTCCGGCACGCTCGCGCAGACCGGCGTGCCGTCGCCGATGCCGAAGGCGCCCAGGTTTTGGTCGAGGGTCAGCATGATGGCGCCGTATTGCGTGAGCCGCACATCCGCGACCGGCCAGTCGAGGCCCGTGGCGATCAGGTCGTTGCCTTCGTCGGGATTGGCCTTCCACCAGTCGACGGCGGCGAACCAAGCCTTCAGCAGCTTCTTCGCCGTCTCGGGATTTTCGGCCAGCCAGGCCTCGTTGCAGGCGATCGATTCCGAGATCAGGCCGCGCTCCCAGGTACGGTCGCTCAGGCTGGTCTTCAGGACGTGGGAGCCGTCGCGTTCCAGCGACTGGGTCGTGAAGGGCTTGTAGTTGACGTCGATGTCCAGGGCGCCGCTCACGAAGGCCGCGGCGCTGTCTTGCGGCAGCATGATCTTGTGGTCCAGCGCATCGAAGGCGATGCCGGCATCCTTGAGGGTGAGCAGCATCCACATGTGGTTGAGGAAGGCGTAGTCGGCGCCGTAGGACCGGCCGGGGAAGTCCTCGACCGACTGGATCGAGCTGTCGACCACCATTTCGTCCAGGCCGTAGGACATGGCTGGAACGGCGATCACCTTCACGGGCACGCCGGCGGCTCGCGCCACCACGACCGAATCGAGCGTGTTCAACATGCATTGAATGGTGCCGCTGGTAAGCCCGGCGTTCTTCGCCGTGATGTCCTCGATGATCTGGACCTTGATGTCGAGTCCCTCGGCCAAGCCCTTTTCCTGAACGATGTACCAGGGGGCATAGGGCGAGAAGGAGATGATGGCGATGTTTACCTCTTCGGCGGCCATGGCTTGTTGCGGCACGATGGCCAGCTGGCCGGTGGCTAAACCGGCGGCAAGCAGCGCCGGGGCCAGCAGGCGCCGGGCCGATGTCCAGAGTGTCATTGTCAGCTCCCTGTCGATTGTCGCGCGGGCTTTGGTCGCCGCTTGGTGCGAGATTGATCAGTGGGCTCCGGTTCCGCCGGATTCGAGGACTCTTTGCCCCTCGCGGGCGGTTGCGGATGCGAGGATGGAAGATCGGATCTCGAGCCCATGTTGCCCACAAACAAGAATTATGGATAGCCTCAGAATGGTTATTCAATTCATCAATGAAATTGATGAATTGACTCTGCGCAGGTCCGCCCTGGCATCGCGACCAACGGCGCGGTCAGGTTGGCCGGGCGGCTTGCCTGAAATGATCGAGCAGGGTGTCCCGCGCCCGGTGGGTCGGAGCGTCGGGATTGGATATGACGAAAATATCCGAGGCGGGGTCCCTGCCCCGGGCCAGCAACGGCGTGAGCTTGCCCTCCGCGACCTCACGGGCGGCGAAGGACTCCGGAAGAAAACACACGCCGACGCCGAGCAAGGTGAGCCGCTTGGCCTCTTCCAGGTGCTCCGATAGGCCGGCCACATGGCGCCCGATGTTGTAGCGCATACGAAAGCGCGTCAGCTCGTCCGGCTCGTCGGCGCCGGTCAACACGATGGCCTCGGCCGCGAGCGCCTTGGGATCGTCGAGGGTGCGGCCGAATAGCGGATGCGCGCGTCCGCAGTAGGCGCGGTATATCTCTTGAAACAAAAGCTCGTAGCGCAGCCGCGGATCCTTGTCCTGGGCCGGCGCGATGCCGATCTCGACCTCGTTTAGCAGGATGCTGCGCTTGATGACGTCCCATGTGGTCACGCTGACGAAGACCTCGACCTGCCCGTGGGCGCGATGAAAGGACTCGATGGCGCGGTCGATGCTCCGGTCGACGAGGTTGCTGATGAGCTGAATACGGACTCGGCCGCGCAGTTCTGACGACATGTGGGCGAGATCGCCCGGGATGCCTTGGACCGAGCCGTACACCGTCTCGCACAGGCTCGCCAAGGCCTCGCCCTCGTGCGTCAAGGAAAAGCCGCCGGGCCCTCGCCGGCACAGAGTCGTCTCCAGATGCTCCTCGAGGCGCTGCAGGGCCATGCTCAAGGCCGGCTGTTTCCGCGATGTCCGGCGGGCGGCTTCGCTGATGCCGTCGGCCTGAACGATCTCGTGAAACGTTTTCAGCAAATTCCAGTCGAGAGAGCGGGCGAAACGCTGGCCCGTCAGGGGCTGGGTCTCGGCGCTGGACGACTTGCGGCGGCGTCGCGACGCGGTCTCACTGCCGCGCCGGGCGCTGGGCCGGGCGCTCATGCCGGCGCGGCCTCGCGGTTCAGGAACAAGAGCGCAATGCCCAACACGATGCATCCGCTGCCGAGCCACTGGTTCCAGTTCAGGGGCTCGCGCAGGACGACAAAAGAGATCAGCAGCGTGACCACGATCGTCCCGCTGACGATGGTGGGAATGGCGATGCTGGCCGGCATGGGCTTCATGGAGCCGATGCCCCCGAACAGATAGAAATAGGCGATCTCGGCGCCGCCGATGCAAAACCCGGCGGCGAGCGCCCAGAGGTAGGCCGGCGTGGTGAGCTGCAGATGCTGGTCGCCCCTGAACAGGAACAGCGAAGCGGCATAGGTGATCGAGGTGGTGAGGGCCGCCAGCTGGAGGCAGATTACGCCCAACACGGTGGAGGTCGCGTCCTCCGGCACATGGCTGCCCGATACCTTGATCAGCAGGTTATAGCCCGCATAGAGCAGCGTGGCCGTCAAGAGCAGAAGAGGCGCGACCATGGTTTCGATTCTCCCCGATTTCGGTGTCTGCTGTTCTCTGAGGGACCCTAGTTAGTCTCTGGCTAGTCTCTTTGAGGCTCTCGGTCTTCGTCCGCGGCGAGGGCCTCGAGTGCCTCGGGCGTGTCAATGTCTTCGAGCACCCCGAAGCCCGAAGCCAGGTCGTCCATGGCGACCTCGGCCACCGCCTCCGGGTAATCGCCGATCAGGGCGCGCGCGCCCACGTCGCCCGAGATCGCCTGGACTTCGGCGAAATAGCGCCGAGCCAGGAGGACCGGGTTGCCGCGCTTGCCGGCCCAGGTCGGTAGGCAGATGGTCCGCCCCTCGAGGGGATAGAAGGCGGCGATCAGGCGGTCGATCACCGCAGCCGTCACCTGCGGCATGTCCCCCAGGCAGACGAGGGCGCCGTCGATGGTCTCGCCGAGCGCCGCGATGCCCCGGTGCAAGGAGCTGCTGAGGCCCGCCGCGAAGTCCGGGTTGTGGACCAGGCTGCACCGGCCATCGCTTGTCAGTTCCTCGAGTGCGGTTTTGATCAGGTCGGCCTCGTGGCCGGCGACCACGACGACTTCAACCGCCTGGCTGGCCAACACCTGGCCCAGCACGCGACGCACCATGGGCTCGCCCCCGATGTCCGCTAGCAGCTTGTTGTCCGCCCCCATGCGGGTCGAACGGCCGGCCGCCAGCACCACCGCGGCGATTCTTGGGGCTCTTGCCGGCCGCGGTGCCGCTTCCTGCGCTTCCTCCACCGCTTGGGCGCGGGGCAGGGGTCGGGCCGCGGTCTCCTTCAAGAGGCCGCCGGCGCCCATGGCCATGACGTCGGCCGGGCCCACCGGGACTCCCGCCACGATGCGCTGCAGCACCCAGTCGAATCCGTTCAGCTTGGGCGAGCGGGCGCAGCCGGGCAGGCCGAGCACCGGGGTCTCCTCGAGGCGCCCGAGAAGCAAGAGGTTGCCCGGGTCGACCGGCATGCCGAAGTGTTCGATCGCGCCGCCGGCGGCCACGATGCCGGCCGGCACCACGTCGCGGCGGTCGACGATGGCCGAGGCGCCCGAGACCAGCACGATCTCCGCGCCCGCTTCCCGCGCGGCCGCGATCGCTTGGGCGATCTCCTCCGCCCGGTGCCCGCAGCGCGTCTCGCCCGAGAGCGGGCAATCGAGCGCGGCCAGGCGGCCCTCGACGGCGGCCCGGGTCTTGTCCAGCAGGCTTGCCTTCAGGCCGGGCAGGCGGGTTTGAACCAGTGCGGCCCGGCGCGGCCGGAAGGGGGCGACTTCGAGGGTCGACTGGTCGTCCCGGGCAACCGCGAGAGCGCGTTCGAGCAGCGCACCGGCGACGGCGAAGGGGATGATTTTGACGGTGGCGGCCATCTGGCGCGCCTCCACGGTCGCGTAGGGCGGCAGGGTGGCGACCGTCACCGCTTCGTTCACACGGTTGAGCCGGTCGAGGCGCTCCCGGTCGGCCAGGAGCAGGCCGCGGGCCGCGGCCATGAGGTTGCAGCGGCCGGTGAAGGCGGCGCTGGCCGTCAGGCCCGGGCCGCACAAGGCCGTCGCGATGGCCTCGGCCGCCTCGTCCTCGTGCACGTCGCCCGGCTCGAGCCGCGCCGCCACCACGCTGTCCAGGCCGGCGGCGGCCAGGGCGGCGATGTCCGTGGTGCTCATGCGGCGCCCCTTCTTGAAGGCGATGCCAGGCCGCATGATCGAGTGGGCGAGCAGCGCGCCTTTCGCCTGGTCGAGCGGCGTGTCGCCGAAGATCACGGCCTGGCCTCGGGCTGACTGGCCTCGGCCGCCGCCGGTGGGGCGCGGCGCACCTGGACGATTTCGGCGAGGATCGAGACGGCGATTTCGGCCGGGCTCTTGGCGCCGATGTCGAGGCCGACGGGGCCGTGGATGCGGGCGAGGTCCGCCGCTTCGAAGCCTTGCGCGCGCAGCCGCTCGAGCCGTCGCTCCTGGGTCCGCCGGCTGCCCAGGGCGCCGATGTAGAAGGCCGGCGAGGCGAGCGCGGCGTCGAGCGCCGGATCGTCCAGCTTGGGGTCGTGGGTCAGGGTCACGATGGCCGTCCGCCGGTCCGGGGCGAGGGCCCTGAGCGCCTCGTCGGGCCACTCGGCGACCAGCACGACGGTCGGAAAGCGCTCGCCGCTGGCCCAGGCCCGGCGCGGGTCCACCACTGTCACGTCGTAGCCCGCCGCGGCCGCCAGGGGCACCAGCTGCTGGGCGATGTGCACCGCCCCCACGACGATGAGGCGCATCGGCGGGTTGAACACCCGGATGAAGCGGTTCGAGTCGGCCTCGAGCATGCTGCGGTCGTCGTGGATGGCACTCACGGCGGCCGCGACCTCCGTCTCGTCGAGCGCCAGGGGGCCGGTCACATCGCCCACCTCGCCCACTTCTACCAGGGCCTGACGGCCACTTTCCAGGTCGGTCACCAGCGCCGCCGGGCGCTTGGCTGCCTGAAGCCTCAAGAGACGGTCGAGCAGGTCGCGCTGCATGGGACCGGTCTCAGTCCAAGGGCTCGAGGTAGACGCGCAGGCTGCCGCCGCAGGCCAAGCCGACCTCCCAGGCCATTTCGTCGGTCACGCCGTATTCGAGCAGCTTTGTTCCGCCCTCCGCCATCACGCCTTGCGCCTCGTGCACCACGGCGCCCTCGATACAGCCGCCGGAGACCGAGCCGACCATGCGGCCATTCTCGTCCACCGCCAACTGGCTGCCCGCCGGTCGCGGCGATGAGCCCCAGGTTGCGACGACCGTCGCCAGGGCGACCTTTAGGCCTTGGTCCTGCCAGCGCGCCGCAGTTGCGAGCACGTCGTCGGCTGGCGTTGCTTTTGCTTCGGGCGATTCGTTCACGGTCTGATCCCGCCCTCCTGGTCCCGAAACTTGCCGGAGAGATAGCGCTGCAGTTGCCAGATCGGCTCTTCGTAGAGACTGAGCGCGCCAGGCCGCGCGGCGCGTGCCTTCAGCCCCGCGGTCATCCGCGCTAGCAACGCCAGATCCTCCTGATGAAAGGTGTCGAACATGACGAA
>CALJXB010000174.1 GCA_937974415.1 uncultured Kiloniellales bacterium | reverse complement strand
CCGGACAAGCTCGAGGTCTTCGCGGTCCACACCGGCCCCGAGCGGGACGCCGTGAGCGACGACATCGCGCGCGCCTGCGAGCATTTCCTGCATCACCCGGCGGCGGGCGTGCCCTTGCTCGAGACTCTGCGGGACCTGGCGCTCGACGCGATCATATACCCCGACCTGGGCATGGAGCCGGGCTTGCTCTTGCCGGCCGCGCTGCGCCTTGCGCCGGTGCAATGCCAGGGCCTGGGCCATCCCATCACCTCGGGCCTGCCCACCATCGACTGGGCCCTCACCAGCGAGCTGATGGAGCCGGAGGGCGGCGAGGCCCATTACACGGAGCGCCTCGAACGGCTGCCCAACCTGTCATTCTGCTACAGCCGGGAGCGGATCGAGGCGCTCCGGGGCCAAGCCGACCTCCGCCATCTCCGGAGCCGGCAGATCGTCTATCTCTGCACCCAGAACCTGGGCAAGCTGCTGCCCGAGCACGACGACCTCTTCGCGCAAATCCTGGAGCGGGTTCCCGACAGCGAGCTGTGGTTCCTCGCCCGCCCGGCCGCTGCCGTCACCGCGCGCTTTCGCGACCGCCTGTCGGCCCGGCTTCGGGCGAGGGGTATCCCGGCCGAGCGCGTCGTCGTTCACGACCGCCTGGGGCCGGCCGAGTTCCTCGCCTTGAACGAGGCCGCCGACGTCTATCTCGACGGTATCGGCTGGTCCGGTTGCAACACCACCTTCGAGGCCATCGCCATGGGCCTGCCGGTGGTCACCCTGCCGGGCGACCTCATGCGCAAGCGCCATAGCTTCGCCATGCTGAAGATGATGGGCCTCACCGAAACCGTGGCGGCAACGCTCGAGGACTACGTCGAGATCGCCGTGCGGCTCGGTCTGGACGAGGCCTGGCGAGGCCAGGTGCGGGAGAGCACGCGCGAGCGCGGGCCTGCGATCTACGATGACGAGACCCCGATCCGCGCCCTGGAGGCTTTTCTGCTGAGGGTCACCGGCCGGGACTGAGATCGGCGAGAACTCGCCCGGACCGGCAGAGTCCGCGCCCCCTGAAATTCGCCCCTCCAAGCCGAGTCGGCTCCGGCCGGGGGAGTCGCCATGACATGGATCAAAAACGAAGGGGCCAAAGGGGTGCTATCACGTCGCGCTTCCGACCCGCACCAGCCCGACCTTGCACGCAAGCGGGCACGAAAGGAGCCGCCATGGGTCATTCGACACGTATCAAGGTGACGCACGGCTTGCGAACCTTCAGGGCGAACTTGCGCCGCAAGCGCGTGCTGCGCCATCTCAACCGGGATTTGGCCGGCTATTCCAACAAGGAGCTTGCCGATCTACTCGCCAGAGCGAGGATGAGGCGGAGCGAACTCTTCACCGGCTTCACGGGCAACCGCCCGAATCGCCAACTCATGGGACGCATGCTGCGCCACTTCGACATCGACCGCGAGCTGGCCTGCGAGCACCACTGGCGTAAGCTGGTCCATGCAGAGAAGGCCTGCGCCCGCTGCGCCAACGCCGAGAAATGCCAAAGGTGGCTGGCCTGGGGCCGCAAGAACGACGCGCCCAACGTGTTCTGCCGCAACGCCGGCCTGTTCACCCAGCTGCGCCTGGACCTGGCCGTCTTGGCGAGAACGACGACCCGGACCTACGCCTATGGGGCCGCCTTCTCTTCACCCCAGGCCGAGGCCGTCGGCAGCGCGTTGCGCCGCCAGCGCCGCCACGAAGCGGCGCCCCCCTGGCGCCGGGGCCTGGGCCAGAGCGACTAAATTTGGTCGACCGGGACCGACCGATAGAGAAGCGCCGTCAAGCCGCCTTGGCTTCGCCGATCTCGGCCAAGAGCTCGTCGGTGGTGCGCTGGCGGCAGTAGCCCTTGATGGCTTTGAGCGTGTTGTCGTGGCGGTCTTGGGTGTAGGTGGCGCAGGCGTCGGGTACCAGGGTTACCAGGTAGCCCAGGTCGCAGGCGTCGCGCACCGCCGATTCGACGCACTGGTCGGTCACCACGCCGCAGATCACCAGCTGGCGGACCTCCAGGCAGCGCAGCAGGTAGTCGATGTGGGTCGAGACGAACACGCTGGACGAGCCCTTGGGCAGCCAGATCTCGTTGTCGTCGGGTGCGATCTCGTCGATCACCTTGCCGTCCCACGAGCCCTTCGGCACCTCGAAGCCGGAGACCTTATAGTCCAGGCTGCGGTCCCGGCAGTCGAGGGTGAGGCTTTCGACCGTGGTGTAGAGGAGCTCCATGCCGCCCGCGCGGAAGGCTTGCTGCAGGCGCTGCATGTTGGGGACCGCCAGGTTTTTCATGCGGTCGAAGTAGTAGCCGTACTTGGCCTCCAGCTCGTCGGCCGCGATGCCCTTGAACTCGCCGCCGTCGGGCCCGGCGCAATAGTTCTGCACGTCGACGAAGAGAATGCCCGAATGGCGCGGCTCCAGCGCGATTTCGCGGCTCCAGGTTTGGTCTTGCGTCATGGTCCCCATCCTCAGTCCTGATTTGGCGCCAGTCTAGCGACTCTTTTGGCTGTCTGCACCAGCCTCTTCGACCAGCCAGTCGCGCAAATTGCGACAAGCGGCGGCGGCGAGCGCCGCCTTGGGATAGACCAGGTAGTAGGCGCGCTGGGGCTCGACCGCGAGGTCGAAGGGGCGCACCAGGCGGCCGGCGGCCAGCTCGTCGTCGATGAAGGGCAGGGTCCCCAGCGCCACCCCCTGGCCCGCCA
>CALJXB010000173.1 GCA_937974415.1 uncultured Kiloniellales bacterium | reverse complement strand
AGAAAAGATCAGTAACGATATCGGCAACGCGAAGCGGACGGCTCGGTCTTCGCCAAATAGCGCCAGGCCAGCGCCGTGATGCTTGGCAAGTAGGGCAATCACCGAGTTCGACGCCCGCGATCATCGAGACGACGGAAAATTTGTTTTCGGAGCCCAGCCATGCCCCGCTTCGCCGCCAATCTCACCATGCTGTTCAACGAGGTCGATTTCCTCGACCGCTTTGCGGCCGCCGCCGGCGCCGGGTTCCGCGCCGTGGAGTACCTCTTTCCTTACGATTACGAGAAGGACCAGCTCGCGGAGAAGCTGGCGGAGAGCGGCCTCAGCCAGGTGCTGCACAACCTGCCGGCGGGCGATTGGGCGGCCGGCGAGCGCGGCATCGCCTGCCACCCCGATCGGGTCGGCGAGTTCCAGGACGGGGTCGGCCGGGCGATCGACTACGCCACCGCCCTCGGCTGCCCGCGGGTCAACTGCCTGGCCGGCATCGCGCCCGAGGGCGCGGACCCCGAGGCCCTGCACCACACCTTCATCGAAAACCTGAGATTCGCCGCTCAAGAGCTTGAGAAAGCGGGCATTATTTTGCTTACCGAACCCATCAACACCCGGGACATCCCGGGCTTCTACCTGAACCGCAGCGGCCAGGCGCTGGCGGTCATCGAGGTGGTCGGCTCGGCCAATCTGAAGCTGCAGTACGACGTCTATCACATGCAGATCATGGAAGGCGACCTGGCACCGACCATCGAGCGCAACCTGGCCAGGATCGGCCATATGCAGATCGCCGATACGCCCGGCCGGCACGAGCCCGGGACGGGCGAGATCGATTACGGCTTCCTGTTCGGGCACATCGACGCCTGCGGCTACGACGGCTGGATCGGCTGCGAATACAAACCCCGCACGACGACCGAGGCGGGACTGGACTGGCTCGCGCCCTATCTCTAGGCCGGAGCAAGAACTTCTCAAAACGGGAGACTGACATGACCAACGTCGGATTCATCGGCCTCGGCATCATGGGCCGGCCGATGGCTGAGAACCTCATGGCCGCGGGCCACGCGCTGTTCCTGCAGAGCCGCTCGGGCGTGCCCGACGAGCTGACAGCGGCCGGCGGCACTGCCTGCGCCAGCGCCAAGGAGGTAGCGGAAAAGGCCGAAGTTATCATCACCATGGTGCCCGACACGCCGGACGTGGAGACGGTGCTGTTCGGCGCGGGCGGCGTCGCCGAGGGTCTTTCGGCCGGCAAGATCGTGGTCGACATGAGCTCGATCTCGCCGATCGAGACCAAGGATTTCGCGGCGCGCATCAACGCGCTCGGCTGTCAGTACTTCGACGCGCCCGTGTCCGGCGGCGAGGTCGGCGCCAAGGGCGGCACCCTGACCATCATGGTCGGCGGCCCTGAGGACGCCTTCGCCGCGGTCCAGCCCCTGTTCGAGGTCATGGGCAAGAACATCACCCTGGTCGGCGGCAACGGCGACGGCCAGACCACCAAGGTGGCCAACCAGATCATCGTGGCCTTGAACATCCAGGCGGTCAGCGAGGCCCTGGTCTTCGCCGCCAAGGCGGGCGCCGACCCGGCCAAGGTGCGCGAGGCGCTGATGGGCGGATTCGCCTCGTCCAAGATCCTCGAGGTCCACGCCGAGCGCATGCTGAAGCGCACCTTCGACCCCGGCTTCCGCATCGAGCTGCACCAGAAGGACCTGAACCTGGCGCTCGCCGGCGCCCGGGCGCTGGCCGTGAGCCTGCCCAACACCGCGATCTGCCAGCAGCTCATGAGCGCCTGCGTGGCGCAAGGCGGCGGCGCTTGGGACCACTCGGGGCTGGTCCGGGCCATCGAGGCGCTGGCCAACCACGAGCTGGGCGATTAGGGCGGCGGGTCCGGCGCGCCGCCCGGGCGTGCCGCCGGGTTGCGGTGCTCCAGCTCCGTCCGCTGCGCCGAGTGTCCCGTCACCTTGGTGCGGCTGAAATGCCCGATTTCATCACTGGGCAACGACCGGAGAGGGGGCAGCACCCAATTGTCGGTCCTGTTTACAAGGTGCTTTTGGTGCGTCAGGCGTTCTCGATGAACTTTCTGAAAGCTTGGTTTGAAGCGCCCTTTCGCCTCGTTCTGTTGGTCATGGACATTTACAAGGCCAACACCGGCAGGGTTGCCAAGTTGATGGGGCATGGCAAGGCGCGGCGAGTGTTAAATGCGGCTATCCTGATCACGGTTGCATCGTGGTTGGTGATTTTCGTTTTTCTGGGCGATGAGCATCGTCGCGATCTGACTAATGCGGTTCGGGAGTTGTCGCCGTTCTCAGACGAGTAACCGGTCCCGGCGTGGTCCAGGGGCACGATCGGTCGGAAACAAGGGCAGGGGACGGGCGGCCGCTACACCCTCCGGACCCGGAACAAGATGGGAGGCTGGCATGGCGCGCATTGAACCGGTGAAAGAGGACGAGGCGGACGACGAGGCCAAGGCGCTGCTGGTGAAGATCCGCACCGATTTCGGGCGCAGCTGGAACGTCTTCTCCGGCCTCGCCAACAATCCGGCGGTGCTGGAA
>CALJXB010000172.1 GCA_937974415.1 uncultured Kiloniellales bacterium | reverse complement strand
GGCCTCTACCGCCGGACCCACCGCGGGATCGACCACGCCATCGCCCTCAGCATCGCGAGCTTGGGGCTGTTCGCCATTGCCAACACTTTTCCCTTCATGGCTTTCAAGCTCGAAGGCCGCGAGCAGGTCAGCACCCTGATCACGGGCGTCCTGGAGTTCTTCGATCAGGGGCTGTGGCCACTGGCCGTCTTGGTCTTCGCGGTCACCATCTTCATTCCGCTGGCCAAGATATTGGCGACCCTCGCGGTCCTGATTCCAGTTCGCTGCGGTCTGCGGGTGCGCGGCCTCGGGCGCCTCTTCCGCATCGTCGAGATCATGCATCCCTGGGCCATGATGGAAGTCTTCATGCTCGGCGTGCTGGTCGCCTACGTGAAGCTGACGGACCTGGCGATCCTGGAGATGGGTCCAGCGCTCTTCGCTTTCACCACCCTGATCTTCGTGCTCGCCGCTGCGGAGTCCTCGATCGAACCGCGCGAGGTCTGGGCCGCCCTCGGTGACCAGGGCCTGCGAAAAATGCCGCCCCCCGAAAAGCGGCACCATCTCGCCGGCTGCCACGGCTGCGGCTTGGTGCTTGACCTGTCGGGGCAGAGCCACATGGAGTGCCCGCGCTGCGGCTCCCGCATGCACCATCGCAAGCCGGATAGCCTGAACCGCACCTGGGCGCTGGTGATCACCGCCTTCGTGCTTTATATCCCGGCCAACGTGTTTCCGGTCATGACGGTCATTTCCTTCGGCCGCGGCCAGCCGGACACCATCCTAAGCGGCGTCAAGGAACTCATACATTCCGGCATGTGGCCGCTCGCCCTGCTGGTGTTTTTTGCCAGCATAACCGTCCCCATGATGAAGCTTTGGGGGCTCGTCTTCCTACTGCTTTCGGTGCAACGCAAGTGGACCTGGCGCCTCAAGGACCGCGCGGTCCTGTTCCGAATCATCGAATCGGTCGGGCGCTGGTCGATGATCGATATCTTCATGATCTCGATCCTGATCGCACTGGTTAAGCTCGATGCGATCGCAACCATCGAGCCCGGTATCGGTGCGACTTCATTCGCCGGTGTCGTCATCATTACCATGATCGCGTCCATGATGTTCGACCCGAGGCTCATGTGGGACGCCGTGGAGAGGAAAGATGTCCGATCAGCCCACAGTGCCACCTGACCACAGCTTCGACGGCCCAGGCGGCCCAGGCAGCGTCGACGAGGTCGCCGTGCAGGAGCGGCGCCGGCGCTTCTCGATCGTCTGGGTCATCCCCATCGTCGTGGTCCTGGTCGGCGGCTGGCTCGCCTATACGACGATCGCCGAGAAGGGCCCCACCGTCACCATCTCGTTCAAGACCGCCGAGGGCTTGGAGTCGGGCAAGACCAAGGTCAAGTTCAAGGACGTCGAGGTCGGGCTGGTGGAGAGCGTGACCATCAAACCGGATCTCTCCGGCGTGACCATTACGGCCGGCCTTTCGAAGGAGGTCGAAAACCATCTGACGACGGAGACGCGCTTCTGGGTGGTGCGCCCGCGCCTCGGCGCCGGCGGCGTGTCCGGACTGGGCACCCTGCTCTCGGGCGCCTACGTCGAACTGGATCCGGGAGAGACGGGCGCGCCGGCGAAGACATTCGTCGGTCTCGAGCTGCCACCCTTGGTGCGCGCCGAGACCCAGGGCAAGACCTTTGACCTCGAGGCGGAGAAACTCGGCTCCTTCAGCTACGGTTCGCCGATTTATTACCGCGGCTTCAAGGCCGGCCAGGTTCTCGGCTTCGAGCTCGCAGAGGACAACAGGACCGTCGCGGTCCATATATTCGTCAACGAGCCCTATGACGCCCTGGTCCACGAGCACACCCGCTTCTGGAACGTCAGCGGCGTTCACGTCACCCTCGACGCCAACGGCATGGACCTGCGAACGGAGTCGCTCGAGACCCTGTTGCAGGGCGGCATCGCCTTCGATACGCCGCAGACCCTGGAGAGCGGTCAACCCGCCGAGGAAGGCACAGTCTTCGCCCTTTACTCCGACAAGGAGGCGGTTGCAGAGGCCTCCTACGTCCAACGGGAACGTACGATCATGTACTTCGACGGCTCGGTGCGCGGCCTCTCGGTCGATGCGCCGGTCGAGTTCCGGGGCATCAGGGTAGGCACGGTCGTCGATATCAAGATGGAGTTCGACAGAGAAGCGATGGCTTTCCGCATCCCGGTCCTGATCGAATTCGAGCCGGGACGGATTTCGGTGATCGGCGAGCGCTTCAACGATCCGCGTCAAGCCATGGAGGCGCTGATCAAGATGGGCATGCGAGCCCAGTTGCAAACGGGCAACCTTCTGACCGGGCAGCTCTTCGTCGCCCTCGACCTTCACCCCGATACCCCGATCAAGCTTGTCGGTGCCGATAGTCGCTATCCCGAGATGCCGACGATTCCTACGACAATCGAGGCGATCACGGCTTCGGTCACCGGTGTGCTGGACCGGGTTGCCGCACTGCCCATGGAAGAGCTGTTCGAGGATTTGCGCGAGACCGCGGATAGCACCAACAAGCTCGTGTCCTCGCCGGATACACGAGAGGCCCTGCATAACCTGAACGCCACCCTGGCACGGGCGGAAACTTTGATGCAAACCCTAGACACGGAGGTCGGCCCGCTGGTCGCGAGCCTGCGCTCGACCTCGGACGCGGCCGGCCTCGCCATGGCGCAGGCCCAAGCCACCCTGTCCAACGCCGAAAACATGACGGGGGAGAAGTCGCAACTGCGCCACGACCTGAACAGCCTGTTCGAGGAGCTGACCCGGGCGGCCCGGTCGTTCCGCGTCTTGGCCGACTACCTCGAGACCCATCCGGATGCGTTGATCCGCGGCAAAGGGGGGGCCAACAACCAATGAAGACCTACTCGAAAATTCGCGCCTGCGCGCTCGCCCTGGTCGGCCCGATCGGCTTGGCCCTGGCCGGCTGTTCCGGGACCGAACCGTCCAACTACTACCTCCTGTCCACCCTGCCGGCGCCCGAATCGCCGATCCGGGCGACGCCGTCGAACCAGCTTGCCGTCGGGGTCGGTCCGGTCAGCTTGCCGATGTACCTCGACCGGCCGCAGCTGGTCACCCGAGCCAGCCCGAACCGCCTCGACCTGGCCGAGTTCGACCGCTGGGCCGAGCCCGTGCAGGACATGTTCTCCCGGAGCCTGGCGGAAAACGTCTCGGCACTCATTGGATCGGACCTGGTATACGTCCTGCCGCGCCGCCGCACGCCGGAGCTAGACTACCGGGTTGCGGTCGAGGTGTTCCGCTTCGATCGCGGCGCCGAGGGCGAGGTCAAACTCCTGGCGCGCTGGACCATAACGAAGGACAACGAGGAGACGAGCCTGATCACCCGGCGCACCATGATCATCGAGCCGACGCCACCCGATAGCGAGGCGGAGGCGGTCATCGTGGCCTTGAGCCGCGCCGTCGAAAGCTTGGGACGGGAAATCGCCAGGGACCTCCAGGGCCTTGCCGGGCAGGCCGCCACCTCGAGCACCTCGATCTACGACGTCACGCGGATCCAGAACTCCCTCAGGGTCCAAGGCTACGACCCGGGACCGGCGGACGGTGTCGTCGGCCCCCGGACCCGCGCCGCGATCCGGCGCTACCAGGCCGACCAAGGCGCTAAGGTGACCGGCGAGCCCTCGCGGCGCCTGCAGGATATGTTGACCCGCTCGTGATCGCTCCGTTCATTGCGGCGTCGCGTTCAGCTGATAGAGAGCGCGCAGGGCCATGGTCGGCTTTTCGGCGAACTTTCCGAACCACTTGCGGTAGATCTTAAGGATCTTGCCGCTGCGGTTGAGCTGCGACAGCGCACGGTCCGCGACGAGCTGGAAGTCTGCGTCGCCGCGTGGCACCGCGAGCGCGAAAGGTTCGAAGGAGAACAGCTCCTGGGTCAGGTAATACTGCTTGCTGCTAGTGCGCGCGATGACCTGTCCGATCAAGACGACTTGGTCCGATGCGAAGGCGTCCACTTCCCCATTGTCCAGCAGGACCATGCCTTCCGATGCCGAGGGCACCGGGACCACTTCGGCGTCGACGAGCGTGGTCTCGAGTGCTTGCTTCAAGGCCTCGATGGTCGTGGTGCCGGAGACCACGGCGACCCGCTTGCCCTTGAGGCCCGCGACATTGGAGACCTTGGCGGAGTCCAGGCTCAAGAGGGCGGCGCCGGTCACGAAGGTCAGTTGGGTGAAGCCGACCCGCTCGGAGCGGCCGAGGGTCTTGGTCGTGGCGCCGCACAGGATGTCGATCTTACCCGATTCGATGGCATCGAAGCGGGTCTCGGCGGTCACCGGCACGTAGCTCACGGCGATGTCGGTGCGGTCCAGCTTCTTCTTGACGGCCGCCGCGATATGGTCGCACAGGTCGATGGAGTAGCCGAC
>CALJXB010000171.1 GCA_937974415.1 uncultured Kiloniellales bacterium | reverse complement strand
GGCCTGACCGGCACCCACGTGGGCTGCGAGCACGGCGTTTGCGGCGCCTGCACCGTGCTGGTCGACGGCGTACCCATGCGCAGCTGCCTCATGTTCGCGCCGCAAGCCGAAGGCCGCGAGGTGACCACCGTCGAAGGCCTCGCGGACGGCGACGCGCTGAACCCGCTGCAGCAGTCCTTCCAGGACGCCCACGGCCTGCAGTGCGGCTTCTGCACGCCCGGCATTCTCATGACCCTGACGGCCTATCTGAAGGAGCACCCGAATCCCGATGAGGCCGAGATCCGCGAGGCCTTGTCGGGCAACCTGTGCCGCTGCACCGGCTATCAGCATATCGTCGACGCGGTCCTGGCCGCGACCGGCTCCCATGACAAGGCGGAGGGCGAGTGACATGACGGCCAAGCCCTCGGCCTCGGCGGTCAACCGCTACTTCGGCGCCCCGGTGACGCGCAACGAGGACCCGGCGCTGCTGACCGGCCAGGCCTTGTTCGTCGACGACCTGGTGCTCGCCGACCTGTGGCACGCCGCCTTCTTGCGCAGCCCCCACGCCCATGCCCGCATCGAGTCCATCGATGTGTCGGCGGCCAAGGCCCACGACGGGGTGCTGGCCGTCTATACGGCCGAGGATCTGGGCGATTTTTGGCAATCCGTGCCCCTGGTGGTACCGCCGCCGCCGATCCCGAATAGCGTGTTCAACAAGCACACCCAGGTGCCGCTCGCCAAAGACAAAGTGCGCTACGCCGGCGAGCCGGTTGCCCTGGTGGTGGCCGAGAGCCGCTATGTCGCCGAGGACGCCTTGGCCGACATCGTCGTGGACTACGCGCCCCTGCCCGTCGCCGCCGATCTGGAGCGCTCCGCCGCCGAGGACGCGCCCGAGGTGCACGACGGCCTGGCCGGCAACGTGGCGGCCCACGTGCACCAGGCCAAAGGCGACTACGCGGCGGCCTTGGCCGCCGCCGCGACGGTGGTCCGCCGCCGCTTCACCTACGACCACGGCATGGCCCAGCCCATGGAGACCCGGGGCGTGGTCGCCCAGTTCGACCGCAAGACCCGCCGCCTGACGGTCTGGGCGACGACCCAGGCGCCGGCCTCCTTGCGCACCGGCCTGGCCGCTCTGCTCGGCCTCGGCGAGCGCGATGTGCGGGTGGTGGCGCCCTTCGTCGGCGGCGGCTTCGGCGCCAAGCTGCTGATGTACTACGCGGAGTACTTGGTAATATCCTGGGCGGCGTTACAGCTCGGCCGGGCGGTCAAATGGATCGAGGACCGGGGCGAGCACTTCCTCGCCACCTCCCAGGAGCGCAGCCAGATCCACGAGGCCGAGATGGCGCTCGATGAAGAGGGCCGCATTCTCGGAATCAAGGACGTTGTCCTGCACGACAACGGCGCCTACAACCCCTATGGCCTGACGGTACCGCTCAACAGCCAGTGCTCCGTCCTCGGCCTCTACGACGTGCCGGCCTACGACAGCACCTTCACCGCGATCTTCACCAACAAGCCGCTGGTCGCGCCCTACCGCGGGGCCGGCCGCGCTCACGGGACCTTCGTCATCGAGCGGCTGATGGATATCGCCGCGCGCGAACTAGGCCTGGACCGGGCGGAGATCCGCCGGCGCAACCTCATCCCGCACGACGCCTTCCCGGTGAAGCAAGAGATCATGTTCCAGGACTTCGCCGAGCTGACCTACGACAGCGGCAACTACGCGCCCGTCCTCGAGAGGACGCTGGAGCTGATCGGCTACGAGGCCTTCGTCAACGAGGAACAGCCGGCCCTCAGGGCCGCCGGCCGCCGGGTCGGCCTCGGCCTGGTCTGCTATATCGAGGGCACCGGCATCGGCCCCTACGAGGGCGCGAGGGTGCAGATCCAGGCCAACGGCCGCATCGCCGTCGCCACCGGCATCGGCTCCCAGGGCCAGGGCCACTTCACCGTCTTCGCCCAGATCGCCGCCGACCACCTCGGGGTGAGCCCCCGGGAGGTGGACGTGACGACGGGCGACACCGACCAGTTTTACTGGGGTGCCGGAACCTTCGCCAGCCGCGGCGCGGTAGTCGCCGGCAACGCGGTGCACGAGGCGGCCTCGGCGGTGCGCGAAAAAACGCTCGCTCTGGCCGCCGAGCACCTGGGCTGTGCTCCGTCCGAGGTCGTCCTCGAGGACGGCATGGCGAAACGTGCCAGTGGAAGGCCCGACGAAGAGATCGCCCTGGGGGCGCTCGCCGTCCTCGCCAACCCCATGCGCGGCGCCGTCAAGCCCGGCACGGAGCCGGGCTTGGAAGCGACCCGCTATTTCGGACCGGAGGGCGGCACCATGGCCTGCGGCGCCCATGCCATGATCGTCGAAGTCGACCCGGAAACCCTGATGATCGAGATCAAGAAATTCGTGGTGGTGCACGACTGCGGCACGGTGATCAATCCGCTCTTGGTCGAAGGCCAGATCCACGGCGGCGTCGCCCAGGGGATCGGCAACGCCTTTTACGAGCATCTAGTGTTCGACGACGACGCCCAGCTGCTCAACGCGACCTTTGCCGACTACCTGATCCCGACCTCGCTGGACGTGCCCCGCATGGTGCTCGATCACCAGGTCACACCGTCGACCCGCAACGAGCTCGGCATCAAGGGCGTGGGCGAGGCCGGCGCTATTCCCGTCGGCCCCCTCTTCGCCCAGGCCCTGGAGGACGCTCTCGAGCTGCCGGCGCGCGGAGTCGACGTCCTCGAGATCCCGCTCAGCCCCAACCGGCTCTGGGAATTGGTCAACGAAGCGTCGCAGGACAACTGACACATGGGTCGGCGAAGAGACCGCCTAGGAGGACCGCGGACATGGAACTGAAGGGCCAACAACGGATCGCCGCGCCCCGACAGAAGGTCTGGCAATCCTTGAACGATCCCAACGTCCTGAAGGCCTGCATCCCCGGCTGCGAGTCCCTGACCCAGGACGGCGACAGTGCCTTCGACGCCGTGGTCCGGGCCAAGGTCGGGCCGGTGCGGGCCAAGTTCTCGGGCCGGGTCGAGCTCAGCGACATCCGACCGCCCGAGAGCTACCGCATCTCCGGCCAGGGCAAGGGGGGGGCCGCCGGCGTGGCCAAGGGCAGCGCCCAAGTCTCGCTCGCGGAAGACGGCGACGCCACGCTGCTCGACTACGTGGTCACGGCCGACGTGGGCGGCAAGCTGGCCCAGGTCGGCTCGCGCCTGGTGCAGTCGACGGCAAACAAATACGCCACCGACTTCTTCGCCCGCTTCGGCGACATCGTGACCGGCGCCGTACCGCTCGAGGCGCTGGCCGGCGAAGCGCCAGTGCCTGCTAAGGCCGCTGCACCGGCCGTGACGGCAGCCGCCCCGCCAGCGGCCGCCGATGCCAACACGGCGCACCTGCGCCGGCTGAACTGGGCCCTACTCGCCCTCGTCGCTGTCCTGATCGGCTATATCCTGGCGACTCACTGAGGGGGAATCGGCGCGGCAGGCGTCGGCACTGAACGGCTTTCCCTTGCTCGGAATCACCCGGCAAACAGCTCGTCCAAATAGCGCATGGTGGCGTCAGCCAGCACGTCGCGGTGCAGGCGGTCCTCATCGTCGAATATGGACCGCGAGGCCTGGAAGTCGAGGAGCGTGGTGCCCAGAAGATCGAGCGCGCCGGCCATGTCCTCGCCTTCGAAATAGACGACCCGCTTGTCGGCATACAAGGGCGTGTGGAGAAGCCGCGAGAAATACTGCAGGAAGTTCTGGTCCTTGTGGGCCATGTGCGGCCCCATGATCACGACGCGCAGAGACGCCCAGTCGTCGGCCGAAAGCACGGTCTCCTTCACGTGCATCATGTGCGCATGGCACGCGTCGAGCTGCACCCGGGTGGCGGCGGTGAAGCACGCGTTCATATCCGCGACGTTGGCGCGGCCGTACGCAGCCAGGTCCGCCCGGGACACCCGGCCCTCGTCCATGACCCGGCCAAGGAAAGCGAGGGACCGCTCGAGCATGTCGAGCTTGCGGGGCAGGATTCCGGTCTCGAACTCCACGGTCGTGTCGAGGTCGGCGGCGGAGGCCTCGAGCTGTTGCCGGTAATCGTGAAGCGCGTTCAAGATCGCGTGCGAAAGCGCCTTGCCGCCATCGGCCTCCCCCATCAGCAGGCAATGGATCGCGAGGGGTACGTGGCTCAGCGTCTTGAGTTTTTCGTAGAGCGGCGGACGCAAGCCGGTTAAGACTCGCGGCTCTCCGCCGCCGTGGAAAAGCAGCATGCGGTCCTCGTCGACGAGAAGGAGCGCGCGTGCCTTTTGTTCGTCGAGTAGCCGGCGGCGCGTCGCCTCGTAGAGGCCGACGAAGCGTTCGTCCAACTCGGCGAGCCGCTCCTCGCTCGTCATTCCGTTGCTCCCGGCCAGCGCTCGCGCAGGTGGGCTATCAACTGGGCGCGCTGTTCGGTGGTGACCTCGTTGACCGCCTTGAGGTCCGGGGCCGCCGGCCATCCGACGTCGGCGAAGGTTGCGCCCGCGAAACTACGCGGCGCGGCGTAGCGGGGCAGGACGTGGAAGTGGACGTGGGGGTCCACCATCATCAGCATCAGATAGTTGATCTTTTCGTAGGCGAAGGCCTGGCCGAGGCCGGCCTCGATGTCGACGACGACGCGCCCGAACGCCGCGAAGGCACCGGAGCCGATCCCCGAGAAGGCGGTCGCCGGCCCCTTGCAGGCCAGGACGAGGCTTCCCAGGGTGACCTGTTGCGGCCGCAACAGCACCACCCAGTGCGCGGTGTCAGCGATTAAGGTCTCCGGATAGCCGAAGGTCTCGATGGTCGAATTAGGCGCTTTCTGTCGGCTCATGCCTCCTCCATTCTTCCACTACTTCAGTATATTACGCGTTTTTTCTAAGATAGATAATTAACAATTGAGATGACTGGCCAGGCGCTCGAAGCGGGCGAGCGCGTCGTCCGGCGAGAGCGGTTCCCCCAGCCCCGGATCGAGGTCCGCCACGGCGGCCTTGGCGGCTTCGGTGAAGAACACGGTTCCGTCCTCGGCGATCTCCTCCACCCCGTCGCCCCGGCCCATGCGCCGGTGGTAGGCGACGATCTCGTCCAGGTCGGCGCCGGGCGGCAGGTCGAGGCGGACCGCGCCGGCGGCAATCTCGACCGGGTAACCGCCGGGCAGGCCCAAGGGCGCGGGCGCGGAATAGCGGAGCGGCGCCGCGTCGGGCAGCAGCGCCAGCAGCACAGGCAGAGCGGCGGCGGCCGTCACCACGTTGTAGTCGATGCTGGGCGCCAGGGGATAGCCCTGGTAGGCCAGTTCGTCGGCCCGCCGGCCCTCTTCGCCGAGGTAGACCCGGACCCGCGCTTCCGGGTCCTTGGGCAGTTCCGCCATCATCACGCCGTAGACCTGCTTGTGGTGGCCGACCAGGCGGATCAAAGGCGGCTCCGTCTCCGCTGCCCCTATCTCCGCCGCCCCTATCTCCGCCGCCTGGGCGCGGAGCGCCGCGCGGACCCGCAAGAGCTGCATGGAGACGTTGCCCAGGCCGATGGTGGGGGCGAGGCCCCGGGCCTGCAGCACCGCGTGGGTGATGTCGGGCAGGGAGAGGTTCGCGACCGGCCCGGCATAGTCGATGGCCCGGACCGCCTGCATGACGCTGGTGAGGACCGGGAGCTGGGCGGGCAGCTGGATGCCGAGCCCGGCCGCGGACAGGGCTTGGGCCACCGGATCCTGCCGGCCGATCGTCGCCCAGGGCCCCACCAGGCTGGCCGATTGCACCAGCAGGTCCGGCCCGACCCGGCGCAGCAGGGCCTCGACATCGCCCTGGCGGGTGCCGTCGAGCGCGACGAAATCCACCGGGCAATGCCCCAACGAGGCGAGCAGGCCCGCCGCCGCGGGCCCCCGGCCGTGCGCCGGGTCGGCCAGGGTCAGGTGGCGCAATCGGCCAGATTGCACCAGGCCGGCGGCCATCTTGAGGCCGGCATCGCCGGCGCCAACGATCAGAACGCTCGCAGCCATGGATCAAGCCCTCCCCGTCCCGATATCGGCCCTAGCCTAGCCCAGACCGGCGGGCTCGTCCCTACTCAGTCTCCGTGGGCGGCCCCGTGTGATACCACGCGTCGCGCAGCTGACAGGTCGGGGAGAGCTCGACGATCAGCGCCCCCGGCCCCTCCTTCTTGGGGTAAACCCAGGCTTCATATCCCTCGTTCTGGCCCTTGGAGCCGCGCCGTTGGGGTGTCATCCGCTGATAGTGGATGCGCCGGATCTGTTCGCTGCCGATGCCCTGGCGCGCGACCTCCTCGGCCACGACCTGACGGCAAGCGGCGGCCTGCTGCGGCGTCATATCTCGCGTCAGGGTATCGCTGAGCCCGACCCAGCCACAGGCGCCGAGGCCAAGAAAGAGCGGAGCGAGGGGGGCGTATCGTAGCGGCTGCTTCATCCGGGGCCTCGTCGCGCGCGGGCGAAGGTCTGCCCACTCCGCCCGTTGGAGGGGCTGATCCGACGCCGCCGCGATCAAAGCGCGGTCCCCGGCAAAAGAAAAGCCCCGCCCGAAATCGGATTTCCGGGCGGGGCTTGTCGATTTTGCCAGGGAAGCGTCCGGACTTCAGGTCAGCAGCAGTTCGTTCGAGTCGGTCTCTTCGGCACGGTCCTTGCCGTTGCCGGCCCGCGCCGTGGGCGAGAACGCGTCCGTGGGTTTGGTCTTGGACTTCGTCTTGGTCTTGGCGGCAGACTTGGGCTGGGTATCCGGCAGGCGGGCCACTTTGCCTTCGAATTGGGCGCCGGGATGCATCTCCAGGACCTCCTGATAGATGTCGCCGCGCATCTTCGCCGTCTTGCTGAGAATGACCTTCTTGGCCCGCAATTCACCGTTAAAGGCACCGCTCACATGGGCGGTCTCGGCCGTGACGGTGCCTTTGATGGTGGGCTGGCCGCAAAGGGTGAGAGAGCGACAGGTGACGCTGCCCTCTATGGTGCCTTCGACCGTCACATCGCCGCTGCTGACCAGATCGCCGGTGAGCTTGGTGTCGGAGCTGAGGATCGAGTGCTGCACGCGGCCGGCGGGGGCATCGGTGGCGGCTTCTCGCCCCGCGTCCTGGGTCGTGCCGTTCTCACTTGGGTCGATCCGAAGGCGGGATTCGTTCTTTCCGAACATGAGCGGGCACTCCTTGCGCGATTGAGTTTGGCGATTAGCCCCACCATAACGCCCGATGCTTAATTTTCCTTAACGGCGGGCGCCAAACTCGCCGGCTTTCCTGGGCCCCAAATCCGCTCTAGGTGCGCCAGGCGACCTCGCTGAGCTGAAACTCGACCCTGCGAGAGCCGATTTCGCCGCTGACCCGCAACGGCAGCCCGCTCTCGGCATCCAGGTCGATCTCGATCTCGCCGCGCATCTCGAAGAATTCGAAGGGGTCGACGTTCACCCCCTCGACCTCGGGAGGGAAGGCCTGGATGCGGATTTTTCGGATCGCGGCCCGCCGGCGCACCTGGGACTGACCGCCATTCCCGATCTCCCGGTAGTCCGCCTCGAGCGTCTCGCCAGGCTCCGCCGAAAGCCGCACGCGATAGATGGCCTGCTTGTTGAAGACACA
>CALJXB010000170.1 GCA_937974415.1 uncultured Kiloniellales bacterium | reverse complement strand
ACAGCGAGACCGAGTGCGCGGTCGCCGATCAGTGGATGGAGTGGTGCAAGACGACGCCCTATCCGGAGTGCATCGGGTTGTTCTGGGCCATCGTGCGCACCGAGCCGAGGAGTCGCGACCCCGGTTTCATCGCGGCCCGCCACGAGGCGCTGGTCGAGGCGCTGGACATTCTGGAGGCACACCTGGCCGACCGGGCCTATGTTGCCGGCGACCGCGTGACCATGGCGGACATCCCGCTCGGCCCGATGGTCCACCGCTATTTCGATCTGGACGTGACGCGGCCGGACTTTCCGAACGTGACGGCGTACTACGAGCGGCTCCGCGAACGGCCGGCCTTTCGCGAACACGCCATGATCCCCTTCGGCCGCAATCCGGCCGAGTGGTATCGGCTCGAAATCGAATCTGGGTCCTAACACCAAGCCGCTCAGCCGACTCGTTCCGCCGCAAACAGGCGGTCCGGCTGGACCAACTTTTCCTGGGCTGCGATCAACTGGAGCTCGCGGCTGCCGGCGGCGTGAGTCGCCTCGATTAGGGCGAAGGTTGCCGACGCCGCCTTGGCGGCGGCCTCGGCCACCCGGTTGGATCTGTCGTCAGCAAGCAGGTAGTGACCAAGGAAGAGTGCCGCGACCGTGTCGCCGGCCCCGTTGACCGGCGGGTCCATGTCCAGCCAGGGTGTTGCGACCCGCCAGGCCCCGGCTTCGGTCACGACTAGCAGGGCGACGCTTTCGGGCTCGCTCCGAGGGAAGCGCATGGAGGTAACCAGCACCACCTCCGGGCCGAGCGACCTCAGGTCCTGGGCTGCCGCCAGGGCCGCCTCTTCCGACTCGATGGGCCGCCCGGTGAGCTCGGCCAGCTCGAAGAGGTTCGGCGTCACGATACGGGCGCGGGGCACGGCGCGGTCGCGGAAGAAGGCCGAGACCTCCTCGGGAACGTAAAGGCCGCGGCCGTGGTCGCCGATGACGGGGTCGCAGACGAAAAAGGCCTCCGGATTGCAGCGTCGGGCGCGGTCGACGGCGCCGAGCACCACCTCGCCGACGGCGGCCGATCGCAGGTAGCCGGAGAGGACCGCCCGGCAGGCGCCAAGGGCGCCGACCTCCTCCAAGCCACGGACCACTTCGGCGATGTGCTCGGCCTCGAAACCGTGGCCGCGCCAGCTCGGGTAGCCGGTGTGGTTCGACAATTGGACCGTCATCACCGGCCAGACCTCGAGGCCCAGGCGCTGCAAGGCGAAGGCGGCGGCCGCGTTGCCGACGTGGCCGTAGGCGACATGGGATTGGATTGAAAGAATGCTCATGGCGTTAGTCAATTCTTGGTCTCGAGGCCTTAAGCTCTGCCCTTCGAAGCCGCCTCAGGCAACCGGCAAGACGCCGCCCTGCGGTCGGGCCGCGGTTCTTGCGCGGTGCGATTCTTGGACTATAGTCCCCGGCAATCGCACTGCCACGGTCATCGGGAGAACGGCCTTCATGCTGAAGAACACCCGGCCGCGCCGCTCGGCCCTCTATATGCCCGGCGCGAACACCCGCGCTCTGGAGAAAGGCCGCAGCCTGCCGGCCGACTGCCTGATTCTGGACCTGGAGGACTCGGTCGCGGCCGACGCCAAGGCCGAGGCCCGCGACAACATATTGAGCGCGATCAAAGCCGGCGGCTACGGCTATCGCGAGCTGGTGATCCGCATCAATCCCCTGTCGTCGCCGTGGGGCTACGATGATCTGGCCGCGGCCTCGACCAGCGGCGCCGACGCGGTCTTGCTGCCGAAGGTCGAAAGCGCCGATACGGTCCGCCAGGCCGAGGCTGTCATGGTAATGGCCGGCGCGCCGGCCGGGATGGGCATTTGGGCGATGATGGAAACGCCGATCGGCATGCTTCATGTCGAGGAGGTCGCGGGCGCCGCGGTGCGGCTGGAGTGTCTGGTGATGGGCACCTCGGATCTGGCCAAGGATCTCCACGCCGGCCATACCCGCGACCGCATGCCCATGATCACCAGCCTCGGCATCTGCCTTCTGGCCGCCCGCGCCTACGGTCTCGCGATCCTCGACGGCGTTCATCTCGACCTGCGCGACGACGAGGGCCTGGCCTATTCCTGCCGGCAGGGACTGAACATGGGTTTCGACGGCAAGACGCTGATCCATCCGCGCACCCTGGCCATCGCCAACGAGGTCTTTTCGCCCTCGCCGGAGGAGGTGGACTGGTCGCGCAAGATCATCGAAGCGCACGCGGCGGCCGTCGCCGAGGGCAAGGGCGTGGCGGTCTACGAGGGCAAGCTGATCGAGAACCTGCACGTCGAGAATGCCCAGCGCATGGTGGCCCTGGCCGCGGCGATTGAAGCGCGCGACGGCAATGGCACTTCAGAGGCGGCGGCAGCGGGCGCAGCGGCCGAGTGAACGCGGCTAAGCGAGCCTAGCGCAATCCGTATTATGACCAAGACCAATGCCGGCCACTTCTTCGAGGATTTCAGCCTCGGACAGATCCTGACCCATGCCACGCCGCGCACGGCGACCGCCGGCGACCGGGCGCTTTACCTGGCGCTGACCGGAACCCGTTTCGCGCTTTCCTCCTCGGATCCCTTCGCCGCGAGCCTCGGCTATCCGCGCGCGCCGCTTGACGATCTCTTGGCCTTTCACCTGGTGTTCGGCAAGACGGTGCCCGATATCTCGCTCAATGCCATCGCCAACCTCGGCTACGCCAGCTGCATCTTCAAGGCGCCGCTTTATGACGGCGACACGGTGACCGCCGAGAGCCGGGTCATCGGCCTCAAGGAAAACTCGAACCGCAAGACCGGCGTGGTCTACGTCCGGTCGCTCGGCCGCAACCAGCGCGGCGAGGCCGTCCTCGACTATGTTCGGTGGGTCATGGTGCGCAAGCGAGACCCGTCCTCGCCGGCGCCCGACCCGGTGGTGCCCGAACTTCCCGACGCGGTTCCAGCCGGCGACCTCGTGGTCCCGCCGGGCCTCGACCTGTCGCGCTACTGCGCGGTCATGGCCGGTGCGCCGCATCTCTGGGACGACTACGCGCCGGGCGAGCGGATCGATCACGCGGACGGCATGACGATCGAAGAGGCCGAGCACCAAATGGCGACCCGGCTCTACCAAAACACCGCCAAGGTGCACTTCAATCAGCATACCGAGAAAGACGGCCGCTTCGGCCGGCGGATCGTCTACGGCGGGCACGTGATCTCGCTTGCCCGCGCGCTCAGCTTCAACGGCCTGGCCAACGCCTTCGCGATCGCCGCGATCAACGGCGGCGCCCACACCTCCCCGGCCTTCGCCGGCGACACGCTTTATGCCTGGTCGCAAGTGCTCGAGCGCTGGGACCTGCCGGGACGCAGTGATCTCGGCGCCCTGCGCCTGAGGACGGTGGCCGTCAAGGACCGGGCCGCAGCCGATTTTCCCTATCGCGACGCCGAGGGCGCCTACGATCCGTCGGTTCTGCTGGATCTTGACTATACGGTGTTCATGCCGCGCAGGGCTTGAGCGGCCGTAGGTGGCGGTACCACGCCGTCCGGCGATGCTTCGACGCTATATCTGCCAAGGAAGCCAAAGCGACCACAAAATGTGGTTGCGCGGCGCGAATCGCGGGTGGTAAATGCGGAGGCGTCGGGTGCAGAGAAGGAGCTTCTCTGCATCGTGCCCGGGAAGACGGCCATGCCCCGACGCCTCGCAAGTCGGTTCCGACTCCGGCACGCGATGGCGGCGGGGCTTTTTTCATCCACCGACCCTGAGCATCTGGCGCCACGAGTGACCCCTTCTTCCCAGGTCGGGGACGGCGGCCCCGCGAACGGGACCGCGCCCCAATCGGAGGAGATCGATCACCAAGCAATCCGTTCCAGGGCGGCGCATCTCGGCGAGGCTGCAAGACTGAGCTTGCCGCACCCGCCTCGGGCGCTTCGACCGGGCCACGTGCGAACCCTAGGCTCGCTCGCTGGTTCGTCGCGACGGTGACCTCCGGAGAGGCCCTCGCCGTACAAACCTTTGGATCCGGCGGCGGATCCAAATCCCGCTCGCGTCGCACTCCCGCGCAGGGAGGGAAGTACGATCTTCACCGCAAGTCCGGAGTCGCACGAGGGCGACTTCAAACCTCCGACCCACCGTTCGGTGGCTCCAAAGGAGCCACCTGCGGTAGAGCAGAACCGCCGATCCCCGAAGGTTTCCGCGGCTCTCGGGAGCCCTGACACGATCGTCGCCATCAAACCGAAGCCTGAGACATCGCCGCGCCCGGGCCACCCCGACGCTCTCGCGTGCGGACCCAATGTCCCCAAGATCTCGATCCGGAGCAATCGAAATCACCGGCGCGATTTTAATTTCTTGTGCATAAGACCGATCCTATCTCACAGGTGCTCCAGAAACGCTCCACAGACTTCTCCACAGAACTGGGGTTTGCACGGGTTCTGGGCCAAGTGACTACCAGATCTTGTGGCGGCAGCCTCCGTTCGGACAAGGCCGCCGCAGACACCGGGTCAGACACCGGGCCCGTCTCCGCGTTGTTCCCGGTAATGTCCCGGCACCGGCGGCTGTCGTTGACACGCATCAGGGCGCGGTGCACTTTATCCCGTTAAGAGCAAGCGTTTACGGCGCCACTTGACGCACAACACTAGGGGGCTGGATGAGCAGCGCGAAACGGCCGCTGTCACCGCATCTTCAAGTCTATCGGCCGCAGTTGACGTCGATTTTGTCGATCACGCACCGTTTGAGCGGCGTGGCGCTGAGCCTTGGCACCCTGCTTCTGGTCTATTGGCTGGCGGCGGCGGCGGCCGGGCCGGAAGCCTTCGAGAGCGCCCAGTCCTTTATCGGTTCGTTCCTCGGGCGGCTCTTGCTGTTCGGCTGGACGATCGGGCTGTTCTTTCATCTTTGCAACGGCATCCGGCACCTGTTTTGGGACGTTGGCCTCGGCTTCGAACTGGACGACGTCTACCGCTCGGGCTGGACGGTGGTGGTGGCGACGGCCGTGTTCAGCCTGGTGACCTGGATCGTCGGCTACGGCGTGATGTGAGGGCCGCGATGAGCTTACGTTCGCCTTTGGGCCGGGTGCGCGGCCTGGGTAGTGCCAAGGAGGGCGTCGATCATTTTTGGGCCCAGCGCATGACCGCCCTGGCGCTGATCCCGCTCGCCGTGTGGTTCGTGATCTCGCTGTTCTCCGTCCTCGGTGCCGACCATGGGGCGGTCCAGGCCTGGGTGAGCTCGCCGGTGGTGGCGGGTCTCCTGATCCTGCTGATCGCGGCCACTTTCTACCACGCCTTCCTGGGCCTGCAGGTGGTCATCGAGGACTACATCCATGGCGAGGGTGTGAAGCTCGCCACGCTGGTGGCGGTCAAGGGCGCGTCTTGGCTGCTGGCCATCGTTGGCGTGCTTTCGGTGCTCGTCCTGCTGCTGGGAGAGGCGCCGGCATGACCCAGGCCTACCAGATCGAGCACCACAACTACGACGTGGTCGTGATCGGCGCCGGCGGGGCCGGCTTGCGCGCCACCCTGGGCCTGGCCGAGGCGGGATTGCGCACCGCCTGCATCACCAAGGTCTTTCCGACTCGCAGCCACACCGTGGCGGCCCAGGGCGGTGTCTCCGCGGCGCTCGGCAATATGGGCGAGGACGACTGGCGCTGGCACATGTACGACACGGTCAAGGGCTCGGACTGGCTCGGCGACCAGGACGCCATCGAGTACATGACCCGCGAGGCGATCCCCGCCATCATCGAGCTCGAGCACTACGGCATGCCGTTCAGCCGCACGTCGGACGGCAAGATCTATCAGCGCCCCTTCGGCGGCATGACGACGCGCTTCGGCGAGGGCATCGCCCAGCGCACCTGCGCGGCGGCCGATCGCACCGGCCATGCCATGCTGCACACCCTCTATCAGCAGTCGCTCAAGGCCCACGCGGAATTCTTCATCGAATATTTCGCCATCGACCTGATGATGGAGGATGGCGCCTGCCGCGGCGTGGTTGCCTGGAACTTGGATGACGGGACCATCCACCGCTTCCAGTCCCACATGACGATCCTCGCCACCGGCGGCTACGGCCGCGCCTACTTCTCCTGCACCGGGGCCCACACCCAGACCGGCGACGGCAACGCCATGGTGCTGCGCGCCGGGCTGCCGCTGCAGGACATGGAATTCGTCCAGTTCCATCCGACCGGCATCTACGGCGCCGGCTGCCTGATCACCGAGGGCGTGCGCGGCGAGGGCGGATACCTGACCAACTCAGAGGGAGAGCGCTTCATGGAGCGCTATGCACCCTCGGCCAAGGATCTGGCGAGCCGCGACGTGGTCAGCCGCGCCATGTCCATGGAAATCCGCGAGGGGCGGGGCCACGGCCCGAGCGAGGACCACATCCATTTGCACATCGAGCACTTGGATCCGGAGCTGGTCCACGAGCGCCTGCCGGGCATTTCGGACACCGCGCGCATCTTCGCCGGGGTCGACGTGACCAAGGAGCCCATGCCGGTGCTGCCCACGGTGCATTACAACATGGGCGGCGTCCCGGCGCGCTACACCGGCGAGGCGGTGAGTAAGTCCAACGGCGCGGTCGAGACCGTGCCGGGCCTCATGGCGATCGGCGAGGCGGCCTGCGTGTCGGTGCACGGGGCCAACCGGCTCGGCTCCAACTCCTTGCTCGACCTGGTGGTCTTCGGCCGGGCGGCGGCCAAGCACTGCATCGAGATCATGACCCCCGGGGCCAACCACAAGCCCCTGCCGGACGATGCAGACGAGCTGGCGTTGACCCGCCTCGACCGCTTCCGCCATGCCGACGGCGATCTGCCGACCGCGACGCTGCGGGAGGAGATGCAGCGCAACATGCAGGACCATTGCGCCGTGTTCCGCACTGGCGAGGTGCTCGACGACGGCGTCCAGAAGATGGCGGCCAGCTTGGGAAAACGCGCCCACCTCAAGGTCGAGGACCGTTCGCTGATCTGGAACTCCGACCTGGTGGAGACCCTGGAGCTCGACAACTTGCTGGTCCAAGCCGCGGTCACCATCGAGGGCGCGGCCAACCGCACCGAGAGCCGCGGCGGCCATGCCCGCGAGGACTATCCCGAGCGCGACGACGAGACCTGGATGAAGCACACGCTGGCCTGGTGCGACGAAGACGGGAGGGTTCGCTTCGACTACCGCCCGGTCACCCTGCAGCCGCTTACCAACGAGGTGCAGTCCTTTCCACCCAAGGCGCGGATCTATTAGCGGGAGCGCGGTGTCATGGTGGAATTCAATCTTCCCGCGAACTCCAAGGTCCAGGAGGGCAAGACTTTCCCGGCGCCGGCAGGTGGCACCAACATCAAGGCCTTCAAGGTCTACCGCTGGTCGCCGGACGACGACGACAACCCGCGTGTCGATACCTACCACGTCGATCTCGACGACTGCGGGCCGATGGTCCTCGACGCCCTCATCAAGATCAAGAACGAGGTCGATTCGACCCTGACCTTCCGACGCTCCTGCCGCGAGGGGGTGTGCGGCTCCTGCGCCATGAACATCGACGGCACAAACACCCTCGCCTGCACCAAATACATCAGCGAGATCGCCAAGGACGCCAAGGTCTATCCCTTGCCGCACCTGCCGGTGGTCAAGGACCTGGTGCCGGACCTGGCCCAGGTCTACGCCCAGTACGATGCAATCGAGCCCTGGCTCAAGGTCACCACCAGGCCGCCGGAGCGCGAACGGCTGCAGAGTCCGGAGGAGCGTGCCAGGCTCGACGGCCTGTGGGAGTGCATCCTGTGCTTCTCCTGCACGACCTCCTGCCCGAGCTATTGGTGGAACGGCGAGCGCTATCTCGGCCCGGCCATTCTGCTGCAGGCCTACCGCTGGATCGCCGACAGCCGGGACGAGTTCACCGGCGAGCGGCTCGACGAGCTGGAGGACCCCTTCCGGCTTTACCGCTGCCATACCATCATGAACTGCACCCGGACCTGCCCGAAGAGCCTCAATCCCGCCAAGGCGATCGCCGAGATCAAGAAGCTGCTGGTCGAGCGGCGCGGCTGAACGGGGCCGGACGCCTATCTCCAGACCTCTGTGACATGTCGAAGGCGTCCAAGGCCTCGCTGGTTCTTACCCTGAGTCTGGCCGTCCTGACGGCGATCTCGGTCTTTACCGTCGAGCCGGAGCCGGATCCGTTTTTCGCGGGCTTGCCGGTCTTCGACCTGGAGGGTCATAGGGGCGCCCGCGGCCTCTATCCGGAAAACACTCTGGCCGGCTTTCGCGGCGCCCTGGCGATCGGGGTCACGACCCTCGAGATGGACCTGGCGATGACCGGCGACGGCGAGGTCGTGGTGCACCACGATTTGCGCCTTTCGCCGGAGCGCACCCGCGGGCCCAACGGCGAATGGCTGGAGGGCCCGGGCCCGACCCTGATCGACCTCGACCTGGCGGCCCTCAAAGCCTACGACGTGGGCCGCCCTCGGCCGGGCAGCGCGGCGGCGGCACGGTGGCCGGAGCAGCAGGGCGTCGATGGGGCCACCATCCCGACCATCGGCGAGGCGGTCGCCCTGGCGGAGTCGGCAAGCGGCGGGCGGATCCGCTACAGCCTGGAAGCCAAGCTGACGCCGTTGTCGCCGGAGCTCTCGCCGGACCCGGGCTCCTTTGCCGACGCCTTGGTGGCCGCCATCCGCGCGGCAGGGATCGTCGAACGGAGCGCGGTGCAGTCGTTCGATTGGCGGCTGCTTGCCGCGGTTCACCAGCGCGCGCCCGAGCTCCGCCGGGTCTTTCTCACCTCGGAGGCCGCCGGCTTCGACACGGTGGGCCGCGGCAAGCCCGGGGCCTCCCCGTGGACCGCCGGCCTCGACATCGACGAGCACGACGCCTCGGTGCCGCGCCTGGTGGCCGCGGCGGGCGGCCGGCTCTGGGCGCCGCGGCTCGAGGACCTCAGGGACAACGACCTGGCCGAAGCCCGGCGTCTGGGGCTGCGGGTCCTGGTGTGGACGGTCAACGAGCCCGATATCATGGCGGCCCTGCTGGATCGCCAGGTGTTTGGCATCATCACCGATTATCCGGACCGGCTGCGCGCGCTCATGGCCGAGCGCGGCATGACCTTGCCGCCGGCCTACGAGTAGCTTCAAGGAGTCCGCCGGTGCGGCTCGCGGGACATCTGATCAGGGCCATCGCCTGGATGGGCGGCACGCTGCTGTCGTTCACGGCCATGGCGATCTC
>CALJXB010000169.1 GCA_937974415.1 uncultured Kiloniellales bacterium | reverse complement strand
GCGGTGAAGTGTTGCGCCCCGGACACCTGGGACGGCTACGGCGGGACCGCGCCGGTCGGCAGCTATCCCAACGGTGCCTCGCCCTTCGGCCTGCTGGACATGGCCGGCAACGTCTGGGAGTGGACCAGCAACACCTTTCCCGGCCGGGCCGATTACATCACCCTTCGCGGCGGCGGCTGGGGCAACAACCCCTACTGCCTGCGCGTCTCATACCGGCACGGCAATCCGCCCGACATCGGCCTCGACATGGTCGGCGTGCGTTGTGCCGGCGATGCCGTTCAATAGTCTAGGGAGCCGGGAGACCCGTGAGTGAGGTCTTGAGCGCCGTTCGCGCCATTTGCGAGGACGGCTTGGCGCGCGGCCCGAACCTCGGCGACGGCCTGCGGCAGATCCTCTATGCCCTGGAGGGACTGGGCGATCTGCGGCCCGGCCGCTCGCAAGAGCTGGACGTGGTCGAAAGGTATCTCGGCAGCTGCCGCGCGCTGGCCTGCCACCCGCTGGCCGAGGCCCTGGTGACGGCCATGTCGCGGGAGCACGACCGGGTGGCCTGGCATGCCTCCGCGTCCTACGACGACGAGCCCACCATGGCGGACTTCTTGCGGCACTATGCCGTGGCAGTGATCTTCGGCCTGGACCGCTTCGGCCGGCGCTGTCCCTACTTCAGCGACCGGGCCGCGCTCGGGGTGACCTTGCAGGCGCCCGGCGTCGACTATCCGGCCCACGCCCACGAGGCCGTCGAAATCTATTACATCCTGGCCGGCAGCGCCGACTGGCAGCAAGGCGACGGCATCTGGCGCCGCAAGGTGCCAGGCGACTTCGTGCTGCACGAGGCGCACGAGCCCCACGCCATGCGCACCAGGGACGAGCCGCTGCTCGCCATGTTCGCCTGGGTCAGCGATCTCATGTCGGACGTCTATCTGGTCGACCCGGCCGGGCCGGCGCCCGCTTCCGAGCCGGATTAGAGCCGGATAATCACGCCGCGCCGGTAGAGGCCGTAGAGCACCAGCCACCACACCAGCACCGTCGCCAGGGCGAAGGCGAGCGAACCGTCGACCTGGCCCGCCCAGGGCACGAAGAGCTCCTCGAAGATCCAGAGCTGGAGGCTGCGCCCGTCGGCCGCGTGGACCACGCTCAGAAGGCGCGCGACGATGCCCGACGCGAAGAACAGGGTGATCGCGTTGACCCCCATGACCTGGAACGGCCAGCCGAGCCAGGACCAGCGCCGGACCTCCATGACCTCGTAGCACAGGCCCAGCAGCACCAGGGAGCCGCCGGCCGTGAAGACCACGTAGGAGCTGGTCCAGAGCTGCTTGTTGATGGGCAAGACGAGACCCCAGAGCGCACCGAGCAGGAGGCAAACGAGGCCCGCCGCGACGAGCCCCAAGGTAACCCGGCTGGAGACCGCCGCATTCTTCACCCAGGCGCCGGCGGCGACCCCGAACATGACGCTGGCTGCGGCCGGCAGGGTACTGAGCAGGCCCTCCGGGTCGAACCAGCCTTGGTAGAGGTGGGCCGGCGTCAGCACCAGGCGGTCGATATAGCCGGGCAGCGAGCCCTCGGGCGTCAGTACGCCGGGGCCGTGGCCCGGCACGGGAATCAACGCCAGCGCCGCCCAATAGGCCAGCAGCACCAAGCCCACCACGAGGACCTGCAGCCGCGGCGCGCAGGCGAGCACCAGCAGGACGGCGAGCAGGTAGGCCAGGCTGATGCGCTGCAGCACGCCCATGATCCTGAGCGTGCTGAGGTCCAGGGGCGCGTCGTTGATGGCCCACTCCAGCACCGTGGTCGAGGCGTTGAGGACGAGGCCCAAGGCGAACAGCACCGCCACCCGGCGGATCAGCCGCTGGTGGAAGGCGCTTCTGTCCTGGGCCGCGGTCTCGCGGTAGCGCGCCAGGGTGAAGGGGATCGCGGCGCCGACGATGAAGAGGAAGGCGGGGAAGATCTGATCGGTCGGCGTGAAGCCGTGCCATTCGGCGTGGCGCAGGGGGGCGTAGACGTGGCTCCAGCTTCCCGGGTTGTTGACCAGGATCATGCCGGCGATGGCGAGACCCCGGAAGCTGTCCAAGGAGGCGAGGCGCATGACTCCGACTCGGCGGCGATTGGCTATCTTATCTCGGCCAAGATGCCCGCGGCCGCAAGCGCCTCGCGCCTCCGTCAATGAATGGCGCGGGTTCGACGCGCGGCTTTACAGGGGCAGCGTTTGGCCGACGCCGGCGCTCAGGGCCTTCTTGTAAACGGCGCCGGCCACCGCCACGTCGGCCAGCCCGAGACCGGCGAAAATGAGAGCCGTGCGCTCCTCGGCCGATTGGCGCGCCGCGAGCCGTCCCGCCACCAGGTCCGCCACCTCGCCGTCATAGGGTTCCTTGTAGGCGAGGCCCTCCGTGCCGGCCTGGGCCTGGTCGTCGGTCACCACCCGGTCGAGTTCGGTCAGGGTGTCCGACACCCAGGAAAAGCCGAGATCCACCAGGCTGGCGAAGGACCCGGGCTCGAGCCAGGCCGCGTCGAGGAGAGGCTCGGTGCGCGGCACCACCGGCGTCGATGTCACCACGATATCCATCTCGGCGACGGCGTCCCTGGGGTCCATCACCGCCTCGGCATCGAGGCCCTCGGCCCGGACCTCCTCGGCGAAGGCCTTGGCGGTGGTGAGGCGCCGGCTGTAGGCGCGCACCAGGCTGAGCGGGAAATGGGGCCGCAAGGCGGCGAGATGAGCGCGCGCTTGCAGGCCGCAGGCGACGAAGCCGATGGTGGCGCTGTCGCGCCGGGCGAGGCGGCGG
>CALJXB010000168.1 GCA_937974415.1 uncultured Kiloniellales bacterium | reverse complement strand
GATGCCAAGACCGGGGAGCCCCTGTTCGAGCGCCTGGCCCTCGTCGGCCTGGGCCTGATCGGCTCGTCCCTGGCGCGCGCCGCCGCGCGCCACGGCCTGGCCCGCTCGATCGTCGGCTGCGCCCGTTCCGAGGCAACCCGCAAGAAGGCCCTGGAGCTCGGCTTGGCGGAGGCTGTGTTCGAGGATCCCGGCGAGGCGGCCGAGGGCGCGGACCTGGTCATGGTCTGCACGCCGCTGAGCGCCTACGCCGATGTGGCCGTGGCCATGGGGCCGCGCCTGGCGCCGGGCACTATCGTCAGCGACGTCGGCTCGGTCAAGCAGGCGGCGATCCGCGATCTGGGGCCGCAGCTTCCGGACGGCGTCCATCTCGTGCCGGGCCATCCGGTGGCGGGCACCGAGCACTCCGGGCCCGAGGCCGGCTTCGCCGAGCTGTTCGAGGACCGCTGGTGTATATTGACCCCGCCGCCCGGTACCGATGAAAACGCGATCGAGAAGGTCAGCGCCCTGTGGCGCGCCTGCGGCTCGACCATCGAGATCATGGAGCCGGCCCATCACGACAAGGTGCTGGCGATCACCTCCCACCTGCCGCACCTGATCGCCTACACCATCGTCGGCACGGCCACCAGCCTGGAGGAAAGCGAGCGCGCCGAGGTGGTGAAGTTCTCCGCCAGCGGCTTTCGCGACTTCACCCGCATCGCCGCCTCCGACCCCATCATGTGGCGCGACATCTTCCTCAACAACCGCGAGGCGGTTCTGGAGATGCTGCAGCGCTTCAACGAGGACATCACGGCGCTCCAGCGCGCCATCCGCTGGGGCGAGGGCGAGGTTCTGGAGGCCCTGTTCCGCCGCACCCGCGAGATCCGGTCCGGCGTCATCGAAGCCCATCAGGCGGGCACCTTCGACACTAGAGAACGGGAGAAATTCGGGCCAGAGGAAACGGCCCCAGAGACAGCAGGCCCCCGTTCAGAATGACCGGCACGGCCAGCACCGGCCGACCCTCCTCGTCCGGCTCGCCGGAGAAGGCGAGAACCCCCAGCTTGATGTTGACCACCTGCTGAGCGGTCACGAGCCCCGCGGCCGCCAGCCGGTCGAGCAGCTCCGGCAGGCCGGCGATCCGGGCGGCGAGCTGCCCTTGGGGTCGAAGCCGGTCGTCCAGGGTGAGGCGCCCGCTGGCGCTCACCCCGAGAGGCGCCCATTCGACCTCGACCCGCTCCAGTTCCACGGCCCCGCCGGCATCGCGCCAAGCGGTAAGCGCCTGGCGCGGGTCGGCCCCAGGAAATCCGCTATGCGGGAAAACGCCGTTCAGGCGGCCGACGGCGACTATGCGCTCCGCCGTGGGGTCCATGGGCCCGGCGAGCCTCGCCGGAAGCTGCAGCGCGTCGGTTTCGATCGCAACGGCAGAGCCGAGGAGCGATTCGGTTTTCGGGTCGTAGTCCGGGGTGAGCGAGACGCGCAGCAAGGCGCTCGCGATGCGGCCAAAGGGCTCGGCTAGGACCTCGAGTCCTTTTAGCGTCGCATCGGCCTGCACCAGCCGGCCGTCGCCGGCCAGCTGCAACACACCGACGGCGTCCCGGCTGTCGAAGGTGACAGCCTCCAACAGGCCGGCGTTCAAATCCTCGACTAGGTGACGGCCGGAAAAGGAGACGACGATGGTCCACGGGTCCCAGAGGGCAGACTGGGCGCTCAGCGTCGGGCCGCGCCAACTAAAGCCGTCCGGCGCGCGCATCGCCGGGTCCTCGAAGCGCGCCGCGTGGGCGAGCGGGAAGCCGTCGATCGCCGGGCCGTCATAGGCGATTTCAGTACCGCGCAGCCGCTGCTCATCGCTCCATTGGGCGATGCCGCGCTCGAGCTGGCCGGCCCACCAGACCCAGTAAGCGCAGGCGGCGGCGGCGAGAACCGCGGTCGCCGTCAGCAGGCCGATGACAAGGGAGCGTATGCGCATGGTGGATCGATGATGGCAGGTCGGCGCCGGTTTGTCGTGGACGCCGGGCCAGGCTCGACTAGGATCGTGTCATCGGAGAACCAGTCGCGACAGGTGCATGCGCTCGAAGCCCAAGATTCGCCGTCTTGCCGCGGTAGACCAGTCGGCGGCGCCCCGCCTCGAGCTAGTGCCCGGCGAAGAGATCTGGGTCTTCGCCTACGGCTCGCTCATGTGGAACCCGGGCTTTCCCCATCTCGAGGTGCGCCGCGGGCGGCTTTACGGCTTCCATCGGCGTTTCTGCATCTATTCTCACGTCTACCGCGGCACGCCCGAGCGTCCCGGCCTGGTGCTCGGCCTGGCCCGGGGCGGCTCCTGCGAGGGCCTGGCCTTTAGGGTGCCGGCGGGCGAGGCGGACGAGGTCCTGGAGTATCTCTACGCGCGCGAGCTGGTCACCGAGGTCTACATCCCGCGCTGGGTCCGGATCGCGACTCCCGACGGCGAGGTCCGGGCGGCCAGCTTCGTCGTCGACCGGGCGCACGAGCAGTACACCGGAGAGCTCGAACTGGAGGCAACCGCCGAGCTGATTCGCCGCGGCGTCGGCATCAGCGGCCCCGGCATCGAATACCTGCGCAACACGGTGCACCACATGGAGGCCCTCGGCCTAGCGACCGGCGACCTCAAGCGAATCCTGCAGCTGATCGACGGCCGGCCGGCCCGGCCGAAAGGGGGCTAGAGCGGCGGCGAACGCGCCTTCACACAGGACCGGCGGAATGTCGTATCATGGCGGGGCGTCACAGCCCGGATAGCGGGCAGGGTCCGAGGATGAAGCCATGGGGGACCGGGTGACATGAGGGTCTTGGTCCCATGAGGATCATTGTCATGGGCGCCGGGGTGGTCGGCGTGACCACGGCCTACGAGCTGGTCAAGGACGGCCACGAGGTGGTGGTCCTCGAAGGCCGCGAGGCGGCGGGGCTCGAGACCAGCTGGGGCAACGCCGGCATGGTCGCTCCCGGACATGCCTTTGCCTGGTCGTCGCCGCAAGCGCCGCTGATCCTCTTGAAGTCGCTCCTGTCGAAGAACCAGGCGCTGCGCTTCCGCCCGCGCGCCGATCTCCAGCAGTGGTCCTGGTCGCTCCTCTTCCTGCGCCAATGCACCCACGAACGGGCGCGCATCAACACCCTGCGCAAACACCGGCTCAGCGTCTACTCCCAAGAGGTGCTGCACGAGACCCTCGAGGACTGCGACCTCGCCTACGACCGCATCGACCGCGGGATCGTGTTCTTCTATCGCAGCGCGGAGACCCTCGAGAACGGGGTCAGCCACATGCAAATCCTCGCCGAAAACGGTCAGGCGATCGAAGTCCTCGACCGGGACGCGCTGGTCGCCCTCGAGCCCTCCCTCGCCGCGGCGAAGCACCGCATCGCCGGCGGCATCTACTGCCCGAGTGACGAAACCGGCGACTGCAACATCTTCACCCAAGGGCTCGCCGGCGAAGCGGCCCGACGGGGTGCCGAGTTCCATTACGGCACCGAGATTCGCGGCATCGAGGTCGAGGCGAACCGGGTTGCCCGCGTCGCGACGTCGACGGGCAATTTCAGCGCCAATGCTTACGTCCTGGCGCTCGGCAACCAGAGCCCCATCCTGGCGCGTCGGATCGGCCTCAGCCTGCCGATCTATCCGGTGAAGGGCTACTCCATGACGATCCCCGTAGGCAATCACCCCCATCCGCCCACCATCGGTGCCGTGGACGAGGAGAACCTGATCGCCATTTCCCGCTTCGGCGACCGCATGCGCCTCACCGCGACCGCCGAGATCTCGGGCTACGGCACCGGCCACAAACCGAGCGATTTCAACTTCATGCTGTCGGTCGCCGAGGAGCTCTATCCCGAGGGCGGCGACTACGACCAGGCCGAGCTTTGGGCGGGCCTGCGCCCCATGACCCCGGAGGGCACGCCGATCTTCGGGCGCAAGAAATATGCCAACCTCTACTTCAACTGCGGCCAGGGGCACATGGGCTGGACCATGGCCCACGGCTCGGCGCGCATCACGGCGGACCTGATCGCGGGCAAGGAGGCCGCCATCCCGCTCGACGGAATGACCATCGACTGACGAACGAGGCGCCGGGAGGCGCGCAATCCATGACTCAGCTAGAACCAAGCCAGGAGAACGATTCCTATCTCGACCTCGGCGTTCTGCCGTCCCGGCTCGACGAGGGCATCGCCGCGCGCGCGGCCATCGGCCT
>CALJXB010000167.1 GCA_937974415.1 uncultured Kiloniellales bacterium | reverse complement strand
TTCAGGTTCGTCTATCTCGTCACCATGTTCATTTTTTTCGGCTACTTCTGGCTTTACTTTTATCGCCGGCCGCGCGGTGGAGGTAAATCTTTCTTGGACGGTCGAACCGCATTGTCGGGAAGCGCTTTCGTTGTGGGCGTGGCGACGGGTTACGCTTTCATAGCCTTCGGGCTTATCGCCTCCCATAACGCCGCCGAACCCGCGACCGGCAGTTTCGCCGTCTTTGTCGCCTGCACCCTGCTGCCAATCGTGACTTGGCTGGCCGTCTACATAGTCTCCCTCTATCGAAAGAACGCGGCGCTAAGGCGCGAAGCGGAATCCTGAAGCGGTTGCGCGTTTCCGCGGCCAAGCACACAAGTGTGTTTCGACGTATCGCTTGATTTCACCGAGCTGCGCGACCGGTCGGCGAACGCCGGCTCAGGGCCAATAGCGTCCGCAACCGCCGGCGTTCAAGACTTTCCACACTACGATCCGGACGCGGGCCTTGGCCCGGTGCACGGTGCACATCACTTCAGCCCGGTCGTCGCCATGAAGTTGTCGTAGAGCTTCCGGGCGGTGCGGTTGAAGGCGGCCATGTGGGCCTCGGTGTCGGCGTGGAACTGCGGCAGGGCGTCGGCGCCCAGGTTGGTCTCCAGCGCCTCCTTGTAGGCCGGCACCGCGGCCCAGTCTCCCACTGTCGTCTCTGTAATCTCCACGTGGTACTGCAGGCTGAAGGCCTGTTCGCCGATCGACATGGCCTGGACCCGGCAGGCCGGCGAGGCGGCGAGCACCCGCGCGCCCTCCGGCGGCACGAGGACCTCGGCGCCGTGCCATTGCAGGCACGCGCCGCGCTCCGGCAGGCCGTCATAGAAGGGGCTTTCCCGGCCGTCGGGGGTGAGCTCGACCTCGAGCACGCCGATCTCCGGCGTCGCCGACTTGCCGACCGCACCGCCCAGGGAGTCGGCCAGGAGCTGATGGCCGAGGCAGAGCCCGAAGAACGGCAGGCCGCGGTCCCGGACGGCCTCGTGGATCGCCGCCTTCTCGGCCACGAACCAGGGATTCTCTTCTTCTTCCCAAACGTCCATCGGCCCGCCCATGACCCAGAGCCCGTCGTAGGCGCCCAGGTCCGGGATCGCCTCGCCCTCGTCGAGCTCCACGGCGTCCCATTCGATTCCGTCCGCGGCAAGGAAGTCGCGGAAGATGCCGGGATGCTCGAGGTTGATATGCTGGAAGACCAGGAGGCGGGGTGTCTTGGGCATGGATCGTTTTCTTTCGTCGGAACACGGATCGGGCGTAAGATTGCGCGATTCCCGGCGTCACCCAAGACCTTTTGTTGCTTTTCGCCGGGCGTAATTGCCCATTAAGCTCGCGGCCTCTACGCTATACTAGGGTGCGCGTGTCAAAACGCCGCCTTTGGAGCCCGATGGAGCCCGACTTCATGGCCCTTGCCGCCGTTTCCCTCGACGACAAATATGCCCTCGAGCGGGGGCGGATTTTTCTGACCGGGACCCAGGCCCTGGTGCGCCTGCCCATGGTGCAACGCCAGCGCGACGCCGCAGCCGGCCTCAACACGGCGTGTTTCATATCCGGCTACCGCGGCTCGCCGCTCGGCGGCTTCGACCAGCAGCTCTGGGCGGCCAACCCCTTTCTCGCCCGCAACCACATCCACTTCCAGCCCGGCGTGAACGAGGACCTGGCGGCGACCGCCGTGTGGGGCAGCCAGCAGGGCGAGATCTTCGGCCAGAGCCGCTATGACGGGGTCTTTTCCATCTGGTACGGCAAGGGCCCCGGGGTCGACCGTTCGGGCGACGTCCTCAAGCACGGCAACTCGGCCGGCTCGGCGCGCCACGGCGGGGTGCTGTGCCTGGCCGGCGACGATCACATGGCCAAGTCCTCCACCCTGGCCCACCAGAGCGAATACGCCTTCATCGACGCCAGCATACCCTTCCTCAATCCCGCGGGCGTGCAGGAGTTCCTCGACCTCGGCCTCTACGGCTGGGCTTTGAGCCGCTATTCCGGCTGCTGGGTCGCCCTCAAGACCACCAGCGACACGGTCGAGGCCACGGCCTCCATCCACGTCGCCCCCGAGCGCATCGAGATCGTCCAGCCGGACGACTTCGAGATGCCGCCGGGCGGGCTCAACATCCGATGGCCCGACACGCCGCTCGCCCAGGAAGAGCGCCTGCACCGGCACAAGGTCTATGCGGCGCTGGCCTTCGCCCGGGCCAACAAGCTCGACCGGACCGTCTTCGACAGCCCCAAGCGGCGCTTCGGGATCGTCACCACGGGCAAGTCCTACCTCGACGTGCGCCAGGCGCTGGAGGACCTCGGCATCGACGAGGCCATGGCCGCCGAGCTCGGCCTGTCGCTCTACAAGGTCGGGCTGGTCTGGCCGCTGGAGCGCGAGGGCATTCGCCGTTTCGCCGAGGGCCTCGACGAGATCCTGGTGGTCGAGGAGAAGCGCGCCGTCATCGAGAACCAGCTGAAGGAGCAGCTCTACAATTGGCGCGCCGACGTGCGCCCGCGGGTGATCGGCAAGTTCGACGAGGATGGCGAGTGGATCCTGCCGTCGATCAACGAGCTGACGCCGGCGCGCGTCGCCCAGGTGATCGCCCGGCGCATCGCCCGCTTCCACACCAGCGAGACCATCGAGAAGCGCCTCAAGTTCCTGCTGGACAAGGAAGCGGCGCTCAAGCGCGAGCCGGCGCCGATCACCCGCATCCCCTACTTCTGCTCCGGCTGCCCCCACAACAGCTCGACCAAGGTGCCCGAGGGCAGCAAGGCGCTCGCCGGCATCGGCTGCCACTACATGGTCCAGTGGATGGACCGCCAGACCGAGACCTTCACCCAGATGGGCGGCGAAGGCGTCACTTGGGTCGGCCAGGCGCCCTTCTCCAACCTCAAGCATGTGTTCGTGAACCTCGGCGACGGCACCTACTTCCATTCCGGCATCCTGGCGATCCGTGCCTCTGTCGCGGCGGGCGTCAACATCACCTACAAGATCCTCTACAACGACGCCGTGGCCATGACCGGCGGCCAGGCCATGGACGGGCCCCTCGATCCGGCCATGATCACCCGCCAGGCCTATGCCGAAGGGGCCAAACGGATCATCGTGGTGAGCGACGAGCCGGAGAAATATCCGGTCGGCACCGAGTGGGCACCCGGCGTCCGGGTCGAGCACCGCGATAGTTTGGACGCCGTGCAGCGCGAACTGCGGGACGTCGCGGGCGTCACCGTGCTGGTCTATGACCAGACCTGCGCCGCGGAGAAGCGCCGCCGGCGCAAGCGCGGCACCTATCCGGACCCGCCCAAGCGCGCCTTCATCAACGAGCTGGTCTGCGAGGGCTGCGGCGACTGCTCGGTCCAGTCCAACTGCCTCTCGGTGGTGCCGGTGGAGAGCGAATACGGCCGCAAGCGGGCGATCGACCAGTCGTCCTGCAACAAGGACTTCTCCTGCCTCAAGGGCTTCTGCCCCAGCTTCGTGACCGTGCACGGCGGCCGGCCGCGGCGCCAAAGCGCCGTGTCGGACGGCGGCGCCGCGCTGCCCGAGCTGCCCGAGCCCAAGATCGCCGAACTGGACGCGCCCTACGGCATCCTGGTGACCGGCGTCGGCGGCACCGGCGTGGTCACCATCGGTGCGCTGCTCGGCATGGCCGCCCACATCGAGGGCAAGGGCTGCAGTCTGCTCGACATGACGGGCCTGGCCCAAAAGGGCGGCGCGGTGGTGAGCCACGTTCGGCTCGCGCCGAAGCCGGAAGACCTCCATTCGGTGCGGCTCTCGGCCGGCGGCGCCCAGCTCGTCCTGGGCTGCGACCTGGTCGTCGCCGCGGGCTTCGAATCCCTCTCCAAAGTTGAAACCGGCGAAACCCGGCTCATCGTCAACTGCCAGGAGACGGTGACCGGCGACTTCACCCGCAACCCCGACTACCACTTCCCCACCGAAAAGCTGCGCCGACTGATCGAAGACAGCGCCGGCCCCGGGGCGGTGGACTTCCTGGACGCGACGCGCCTCGCCACCGCCCTGATCGGCGATTCCATCGCCACCAACCTCTTCGTCCTGGGCTACGCCTGGCAGCAGGGCCTGGTGCCGGTGAGCGAGGCGGCCTTGATGCAGGCCATCGAACTCAACGCGGTGGCGGTCGAGAACAACAAGCGGGCCTTCCGCTGGGGCCGCGCGGCGGCCCACGACCTCGCCGCCGTCGAAGCTGTCGCGGCGCCGCGCCACGAGGTGCGCGCCCACCACCTCTCCCAGAGCCTGGAGGAGCTGGTCGAGCGGCGGGTGCGTTTCCTCACCGCCTATCAGAACGCCCGCTACGCCGCCCGCTACAGCAGCCTGGTGGAGCGGGCGCGCCAGGCCGAGGCGGACAAGACGCCGGGCCTGAGCGGCTTCGCCAACGCCGTCGCCCGCTACTACTTCAAGCTGCTAGCCTACAAGGACGAGTACGAGGTGGCGCGGCTCTATTGCGACCCGGCCTTTCATCGGGCGCTCGCGGAGCAGTTCGAGGGCGACACCAAGCTCGAGGTTCACCTGGCGCCGCCGCTCACGGCGCCCACCGACTTGGACAGCGGCCAGCCCGCCAAGCGCGCCTACGGGCCGTGGATCTTCACCGTCTTCCAGCTGCTCGCCGGCTTGAAGGGCCTGCGCGGCACCCCCTTCGATCCCTTCGGCCACACCGAGGACCGCAAGCGCGAGCGCCAGCTGATCGTCGACTACGAGGCGCTGATCGAGGAGCTCCTGGCCGGCCTCGGCCACGACAACCCTGCGCTTGCCGTGGAGCTGGCGGCGATCCCCGAGCAGATCCGCGGCTACGGCCACGTCAAGGCGGCCCACCTCGCCGATGCCAAGGCCCGCGAGGCGCAACTGCTCGAAGCCTGGCGCAACCCGGAAACGGCCCGCACCGCCGCAGAGTAGCGCTCCGCCACTCCCTCGAATTGATCCAATTTTCAGCCAGCCGGAAGACTGCTCACGGGCTTCTCATGGGCGCCCGGAAAGGCTATAGAACGGGCATGAAGAAGCGCATCATTTGCGTGGTCCACGACGACGGGCCGAAGGACGACCGCGCCTCCGGCGTCCTCGCCGCGGCGGGTCACGAGGTCGCCTGGGTCTGCCCGGCGGAGGGCGAGGCCTTGCGGCCGGTCGCGGACGGCTTCGACGCGGCGATCGTCTATGGCGGCGTGCAGTCGGCCAACGACCACGACAAGCACGACTACATCCGCCGGGAGCTGGATTGGATCCGCGATTGGGTCGCGTTGGAGAAGCCGTACTTGGGCCTCTGTCTCGGCAGCCAGCTGCTGGCCCACAGCCACGGCGGCAAAGTCGGGCCCCATCCCGAGGGGCTGCACGAGCGCGGCTTCGTGGAGATCCATCCGACCGAGGCCGGCCGCACGGTGCTGGACCGCCCTTTGCACGTCTATGGCGCGCACAACGAAGGCTTCGAGCCGCCGCGGGACGGAGAGCTCCTCTTCACCGGCGGCACCTATCCCCAACAGGGCTTCCGTTACGGCCGCAACGCCTTCGGCTTCCAGTTCCATCCCGAGTGCACGCCCACCATGCTGGTGCGCTGGATGGATCTGGACGGTGACAAGCTGATGAAGCCGGGCGTCCACAGCCGCGAGCGGCAGATCGCCGATTCCACCCGTTACGACGAAGCCATGGCAGACTGGTTTACTGGGTTTCTCGAGCGCTGGGTGGCGGACGAGATTTAGACCCGCACGGCAATCGGAAAGGAAGGTGCGACATGGCGGACAAGGTGGCATTGGTGGTCGGCGCGGGGCCCGGACTCGGCGCGGCGCTCGCCCGGCGCTTCGCGGCGGGCGGCCACAAGGTGGCGGTAGCCCGGCGCAAGACCGACGACATCACGGCTCTGGCGGAGGAGATCGGGGGCAAGGCCTATGCCTGCGACGCCGCCGACCACAGTTCCGTCGCGGCCCTGTTCGATGGCATCCGGGCGGACCTCGGCACGCCCACCCTGGTGTCCTACAACGCCGGCGCCTACAGCCCCGGAAGCGTGCTGGAGATCACCGCCGAGGAGTTCGAGCGCTGCTGGCGGATCGGCTGCCTCGGCGGCTTCAACGTGGGCCAGGCGGCGGCCCGGGGCATGGTCGAGGCCGGCGGCGGCACGATCCTCTTCACCGGCGCCACGGCGGCGCTGCGCGGCGGCAAGGGCTTCGTCAACCTGGCGGTCGGCAAGTTCGGCCTGCGCGCGCTCGCCCAGTCCATGGCGCGCGAACTGGGCCCCCAGGGCGTGCACGTCGCCCATCTCATCATCGACGGCCAGATCGCCAGCGAGCGGCCCGGCTACAGCGAGGCCGAGCGCGGCGAGGACAACGTCCTCAAGCCCGCGGCCATCGCCGAGGCCGCCTGGTTCCTCCACAGCCAGCAGAAGAGCGCCTGGACCCAGGAACTTGATCTCAGGCCCTATGTGGAGAAGTGGTGAACCATAGAGGTTGGGATTTGACGACTGAGACACAGAGCTACGAAGAAGACCACATAACATAAGCCATTAATCTAGTTGTACTCTGTGCCTCTGTGGTAATGGGCCTTTGAGCTGGCGGCGCCGATCAGCCCTCGAGGCCGAGGGCCTGCTTGTAAAGGTCGAGCAGGTGTTCCTGGGCCTCGCGGTCGTCCCGGTCCAGCTTTCGGAGCCTGATCACCTGGCGCATGGTCTTCACGTCGAAGCCGGTCGACTTGGCCTCGGCATAGACCTCGCGGATATCGGCGGCGAGCGCCGCTTTTTCTTCCTCCAGCCGCTCGATGCGCTCGATGAAGGAGCGCAGGCGCTCCGCGGCAATCCCCCCAACCTCGGCCATGGCCTCTCCCAGTCCCTAATCGCGTTCAAATGTGAGACGAAGTTACGCCCGACCGGCGGCCGGGCGCGAAGGCGAAGCTAGCGGGCGGAGTCCTCGATGACAATGGGCGAAACGCCGCTCTTGTGCACAGCCCGTCTTTAGTGCTCCAGCGTTTTTTGACGCTCTTCCCAGGCCGCCTGTTTTTCCGGCGAGGCCTCGGTCTGGTACTTAGCCTGCCACTCCTTGTAGGGCATGCCGTAGATAATCTCCCTGGCCGCATCTTTGTCGATGTCGAAGCCCCGCTCCCCGGCCGCCGCGGCGTACCACTTGGAGAGGCAGTTGCGGCAGAAGCCGGCCAGATTCATGAGGTCGATGTTCTGCACCTCGGTGTGGCTGCGCAGGTGCTCGACCAGGCGGCGAAAGGCCGCGGCCTCCAATTCCGTGCGGGTCGTGTCGTCCATCTCGGTGCTGTCCCTTGCTGTTTCGCGCTCTGCCCCAAATGTTGGCGCTCGGGCCGGAGATGTCCAGGGGGACGGACTCCCCAAAACGTAGAAATCGAACCTCGACGCCGGCGGACAGGGTCATATCCCTTC
>CALJXB010000166.1 GCA_937974415.1 uncultured Kiloniellales bacterium | reverse complement strand
GCGCTCCGCCTCATGCTGGCTCTGCATGGCGTCGACGATGATGCCGATGAAGAGGTTCAGGACGGTGAACGAGGTGATCAGGATGAACGGCAGGAAGAACAGCCAGGCGTAAGGATAGACCTCCATCACCGGGCGCACGATGCCCATGGACCAGCTTTCCAGGGTCATGACCTGGAACAGCGAGTAGGCCGAGGCCCCGATCGACCCGAACCACTCCGCGAAACTGGCCCCGAAGAGCTTGGTCGCCATGACCGAGAACACGTAGAACACCAGGGCGAGCAAGGCAACGATCGACCCCATGCCCGGAATAACATACAAGAGCGCGCTGACCACCCGCCGCATGGAGGGCACCGCGGAGACCAGGCGCAGCACCCTCAAGATGCGCAGCGCCCGCAGCACCGAAAGGCTCCCCGTGGCCGGCACCAGGGCGATGCCGACGACGATGAAGTCGAAGACGTTCCACGGGTCGTGGTGGAACCGGGTCCGGTAGACCACCAGCTTCGCGGCGAGCTCGATCACGAAGAGGGCTAGGCACAGGCGGTCGACGGCGACCAGTAGGCCGCCGGCCCGGTCCATGACCGTGGCACTGGTCTCGAGGCCGAGGGTCACCGCGTTGACGGCGATGACGGCGGTGATTGCACGCTGAAACCAGAGGGATTCCAGGACCGCCTGGCCCCAGCCCAGCACGCCCTCCTGACTCGGCGGAACCCGCCGCAGGTCGTCGCCCGGGTCGCCGCGGCCGTCGAATGGTGTCTGCACTGATGCCTTCCCGGTTGAGACTCACCGACTGCTTATTTGGCGGCGCGGTGCGGCGCGTCAAGCTCAAAGGAGCGGGGGCCGCGCTCGGCGCATCGGCGGGCCCCTAGGGGCCCGGAGGGCGGCCGTTCGGCACCCGGTCCCAAAATCTTCGCTTCAGGCCGACGCGTCCAGGCGGTAAAGCATCCATTCGTGCCCATGCAGCATCACATTGCGCCGATGGATCATATTGAGTTTCTCCAGCACGCGTCGCGAAGCCGTATTGTCTTCCGCAACGATGGCTTGAACGAAGGGCATGTCGAGACGCGCAAAGGCGTCCGCCACGACGGCCCGGGCAGCCTCGGTGGCAAAGCCCTTACCGCGAGCCTCGGGATAAAGGCGAAAGCCGAGTTCCGGTGCCGGCGGCCCGTCGATCGGCTCCAGACCAAAGCCGCAATAGCCAACCAGACGCCGCCCGGTCCGGACGAATACGGCGAGCTTGGAAATGCCGCGGACGTGGTGAAGGTCGATGAAGCCTTGCAGTTTGGCCCGCGCGCTGTCCCGACTGTGCGGCGGATCGAGCGACCAGACCATGAAGCCTGGGTCGATGAAGAGTTCTATGGCTTCCGCTTCGTCATCAGGCCTGAAAGGCCTGATGACAAGCCGTTCGGTTTCCAAAAGCATAGCGGACCTTAGCAGAGCTTATCTGTGGTGCGTGGACATCGCTAATGTGGGGTCGATTACGGCCTTTCGAGAGGGTCGGCGGCGTAGCCTTTGCCGCCAATTCCCCCCTGTGCGAATCGGGGATATCTGGCACAATCCCGTGTGATTCAGGGGTTTGACTGTGCTTTAGATGTGGATTTATCTGTGGATACTAATTCATTGAAAGAATGGGCAGTTTTAATATCTTGGTGAGCGGCGGACAAGGGGCGAAATGACGAGCCGTGGGAGACGATGACATGAGCGAAGCGGCGATGCAGGCCTGGTTGCCCAACGTGGAGGAGCCGAGCCGCCGCTCGGGCATCTATCCGGCCCAGTGGTACCAGGGCGCCTTCCAGCGCAAGGAAATCGTGACGGCGGTGCCCTTTGACGAGGTGCAGCTGCAGCCGGCCAGCCTCGATCTGCGCCTGGGCGCCAAGGCCTACCGGGTGCCCGCGAGCTTCCTGCCCGGCCGCGGCCACGGCGTCGACGAGAAGCTCGCGTGGCTGGCCGAGGAAGAGCTGGATCTAACGAACGGCGCCCGCCTCGAGCGCGACCGGGTCTATATCGTGCCGCTCCTGGAGGGCCTCAACCTGAAAAAGCGCATGTCGGCGGTCGCCAACCCCAAGAGCTCGACCGGCCGGCTCGACGTCTTCGCCCGGGTCATCTCGAACCACAGCACCGAGTTCGACAGCATCGCCGAGCAGTACGAGGGCCCGCTGTGGGCCGAGATCGTGCCGCGCAGCTTCAACGTCATCGCGCGCACCGGCTCGCGCCTCGTGCAACTGCGCATCAAGCGTGGCGCGCCCAGGCCCAGCGAGCGTCTGGTCCGCGACCTGCAGAAGGACGACGTGCTGATCAAGGGTGAGAACGTGGTCGACATCAAGCGTGGCCGCGTCGGCGTCTCGGTCGACCTGACCGGCGACCCCAACTCGAAGCTTGTCGGCTACCGGGCGCGCCGGGTCGAGGCACCGATCGACGTGGACCTGGTCGGCCACTACGACCCGGCCGATTTCTGGGATCCGGTGACCCGGCCGGAGCGCGGCGGCCTGGTGCTCAAGACCGACGAGTTTCACATTCTGGCCTCCAAGGAGACCATCGCCATACCCGACGACCACGCCGCCGACATGATCGCCTACGACACCCTGGTGGGAGAGTTCCGGGTCCACTACGCCGGCTTCTTCGACCCCGGCTTCGGTATGTCGGCGAGCGGCCACCAGGGCGCCAAGGCGGTGCTGGAAGTGCGCTCCCACGAGGTGCCCTTCATGATCGAGGACGGCCAGATCGTCGGCCGCCTCGCCTTCGAGCGCCTCACGGAAAAGACCGACCGGCCCTACGGCCAGGGCATCGGCTCGTCTTACCAGTACCAGGGCCTGGCGCTCAGCAAGCACTTCCGGCGCTAGGGCCGCCGGGGGCCATGCGAACCCGACGCCTCGGCAACAGCGCCCTTCGGGTCTCCGCCATCGGCTTGGGCTGCATGCCGCTTTCGTCCGGCTACGCGCCCGCCGACGAAGCGGAGGCCCTGGCGACCCTGGCCCGCGCTCTCGACCTCGGTGTTACCTTGCTCGACACGGCCGACGTTTACGGCGGCGGCCACAACGAAGAGCTGGTCGGCCGGGCCATCGCGGGCCGGCGCGACGAGGTGGTGCTGGCGAGCAAGTTCGGCCAGGTGCCCCAGGGCGACGGCACGGTGCGGATCGACGGCCGGCCGGACTACGTCGCCGCGGCCTGCGAGGCCTCATTGCAGCGCCTCGGGGTCGAGGCCATCGACCTCTACTACCAGCACCGGGTCGATCCCGACGTGCCCATCGAGGAGACGGTGGGGGCCATGGCGCGCCTGGTCGAGGCCGGCAAGGTGCGCGCCCTCGGCCTCAGCGAGGCCGGCGCCGAGACCCTCCGCCGGGCCCACGCGACCCACCCCATTTCGGCCCTGCAGTCGGAATACTCCCTCTGGACCCGCGACCCGGAGCCGGAGGTCCTGCCGGCCTGCCGCGAGCTCGGCGTGAGCCTGGTCCCCTTCAGCCCCCTGGGGCGCGGTTTCCTGACGGGCGCGGTGCGCCGGCGCGACGACTTGAGCGAGACCGACTACCGCCGCACCATTCCGCGCTTCGATGCGGCCAACTTCGACGCCAACCTGGCCCAGCTCGCCGCACTCAAGGCCCTGGCCGGCGCCAAGGGCTGCTCGACCGCCCAGATCGCGCTGGCCTGGCTGATCGCCCAGGGCGACGACATCGTGCCGATCCCCGGCACCCGCAAGGCAGGCCACCTGGAAGACAACGCCGCGGCCCTCGGCTTGGACTTGAGCGCGGACGATCTGGCCGCCCTCGACCAAGCCTTCGCCGAGGGCGCTGCGGCGGGCGACCGCTACAAAGCGGCCGGGCTGGCCATGGTGAATAGGTGATCGTCCAAGACATCATTGATCTGGCTGAAAACCTAGCGAAGGGAGAGAGGCTGCTCGGCCTGGACGTGGGGGCCAAGACCGTCGGCCTGGCGCTCTCGGACCGGGGCCTCGCGGTCGCCTCGCCGCTCGAGACCCTCGCGCGCGGCAAGCTGGGCGACGACGTGGCGGCGCTGGGCGCCATCTGCCGGGATCGGACGGTGGGCGGCCTGGTCATCGGTCTACCGGTGAACATGGACGGCAGCGAGGGGCCGCGCTGCCAATCAGTGCGCCAATTCGCCGCCAACCTGGCCGAGCGTGGCCTCGACCTGCCTGCGGCCTACTGGGACGAGCGCCTGTCGACCGCGGCAGTCGAGCGCCTGCTGATCGCCGAGGCCGACATGACCCGCAAGCGCCGCGGCCAGGTGGTCGACAAGATGGCCGCCGCCTACATCCTGCAGGGCGCCCTCGACGCCCTGGCAACCCAGCGGAAGCGCGACGCCTGAGGCCACCCGCCCGGCTTTACCCCGTCTCAACGATGGGCTGGGAGAGGATCCACAGGCTGATCATGGTGTAGGCCACCATCAGCAGCACCAGGGGCAGCTGGCTCAGGAGCGCCGCCCGGCCGCTGCCGTAGAGCCGAAGGGCCATGACATGGGCCAGGTAGACGGCGTAGACGTGGCCGACGACCACCGCGACCACGGCGATCCACCAGACGGCCTTGATGCTCACGATGCCGATGTCGATCGCCCAGTTGGCGGTGCCGAAGAGATCCCAGCCCAGTCCGAGGGGATCGGAGGCCTGGGGCAGGATGAACTGGCCGGCCAGCAGCAGGTACGACAGGTAGTGGGCCAGGTGATAGGCGAGCGCAATGGGCACCAAGGTCAGCACGAAGGCGCCCGCCGCGGCGCAGGTCGAGGCTTCACCGCCGGCCCGCACCACGACCGCCGCGGTGAGGCGGCTGAACAGGGCATAGGTGGCGAAGAACACGAGCGGCGTCGCCACGAGGCCCAGGCTGCGCAGAAAAGCCAGCAGATCGACGCCGCTCCTCTGCAGGGCCAGCAAGGGCGCGCGCAGGCTCTCGCTCACCACCACCCAGTCGAGGAAGCCGGCCCATAGCGGCGTCTCGCCGATGCCGTCGTAGGTCACGGTCGCCAGCATCAGCAGAACCAGGCAGACCGCCGAGGTGCCGAGCGGGCGGACGGCCAGCAGCCCAACGCCGTAGGGCCGCAGGGTGAGGCCGGCGGCGTTATTGCCGTCATCGCCGATCTCGCCGGCCGGCGGGCCGCCGCCGTCCAGGGGCGCAAAGCGCGCCAGCAGGCCGAAGACGACGGAGAAGGCCTCGCCCCGGGCGAGCCAGGTCTCGCGGCCGAACACCGCCATGCCGCCCCAAGTGAGGACGGAATAGATCAGGATCAGGACGCCGAGCGACGCCGGGCG
>CALJXB010000165.1 GCA_937974415.1 uncultured Kiloniellales bacterium | reverse complement strand
GCGAAACCCAAGCGTCCGATCGTCTCCTCGGCCCACCTGGTCTCCGAGCGCTCGGCCGAGCTCAGCGAGTTCGAGTATGGGCTGATCGTCGCCTCCCACGCCTTCGACCGCTGGATGGTGCGCTGCATGGCCGCCGCCGGGATCGGCGATCTCGGGCCACTCGACATCATGGTGCTGCACTCGGTGAACCACCGCGCGAGGGACAAGAAGCTGGCCGACATCTGCTTCGTGCTCAATGTCGAGGACAGCCACACAGTGTCCTACGCGCTGCGCAAACTCGTGCGCGCCGGCCTGGTCGCGGCCCGCAAGAACGGCAAGGAGACCCTCTACGCCGCCACCAAGCAGGGCCGCGCGGCCTGCGAGCGCTATCGGCAGGTGCGCGAGGATTGCCTGATGGCAGCCCTCGACGCCTTCTCGGGCGCCAGCGAGGGCGACCTCAACCAGCGCATCGGCGCCGCCGCCGATTTGCTGCGCGCCGCCTCCGGCCTCTACGACCAGGCGGCCCGGGCGGCCACGTCGCTGTAGGGCTCCGCCGGCCAACGGGCGATCCTGCGCGCCTCACAAAAATGTGATCGAACGGGCCCGGTGTAACTTGAGCCGAGGCTTCCACCCGGTGTAAGCAGGGGCGCCAGCCGCTGCGGGGCTTTCCGAGTTCGGGAAGCCTCGCAATGGTTCGGACGTAGCTTCCGCCCCACCCGCTCAAGCAGGCCATGACCGACCTCCCGACGTCCCGGTTCCAATCGTCCCAGCAAATTGGGACCCTCGACACGCTCAATCAATATTGGCGGACGAAATGCGGCGATCATGCCCTGCCGTCGCGGTCGGACCTGGATCCTGCGGAGTTTCGCTACGCCTTGGGAAACGTCTCGCTCATCGACGTGGTGGGCGATCCACCGCGCTTCCGAATTCGGGTTGCGGCCTCCAACGTCGAGGCGCGCTTCGACCGGGCGCTGACCGGCATTTATCTCGAGGATCTGCCGGAGCCCGAGAGTGCCCGCCTGTGGGACAAGGTCTATCGCACCGTGCTTGCGACCGGCCAGCCGCAGTCCTTCGTCGGGGAGGTCGTGGAGGACGAGGTCGCGCGCCTCTACCGCGCCACCATTTGGCCGCTGGCCTCGAACCATCGCGACGTCGACATGCTGCTGTGCTGCCGCGAGCCGCTCGACGAGGCGACGCGCCTCGCGCCCGATACGCCAGAGACCTGGACCGGCGCCGGCGCCGCATCCGGCCATTAGCCCCGCCAGCTTCACTCCCGTTCAGACCCGCGAGTTGTAGGCCGTGTAGGGCGCAGGGCGCGGCTGGGCCCAGCCCAGGTAGTAGCGCTCCAAGTGAGGCAGCAGGCGTTCGGCCAGTTCGGCCGCTTCGGCCGGGAAGGGGGTCGCGGCCAGGCGCTCGGCCAGCTCCCGTCCGGCGGCCTCCAGTTCGAAACGGGTCGGCCGTCCCTCCGCCAGCACCACCTCGCCGCCGACCAGCACCGTCTCGACGTCGCCCGCCCGGGCGCGCTGGACGACGATGTCGATAGGTGCCGCCTCGGGCGCGGTCCAGGGCCAGGTCGCGCGCGCGAGGTCGACCAGCACCAGGTCGGCCTGGAGGCCGCGCGCCAGACGGCCGAGGCGGTCCTCCGCCCGCAGCAGCTTGGCGCCGCCCTGGGTCGCCAGGGCGAAAATCTCGGCCGGGCCGGGTGCCGGCGTGGCGAGCCGCGGCGGCCGGTTGAGCCGCAGCGCCAGGCGCATCTCGGTGAACATGTCCTCGTCGTCGTCGAGGCTGGTGCCGTCCATGCCGAGGGCGACCGTGGCGCCGGCGGCCAGAAGCGCGTTGAGGGGTGCGATGCCGGCGCGCAGCCGCAGGTTCGAGCTCGGGTTGTGGCTCACCGCCGCGCCGCTGTCGGCCAGGATCTCGATCTCCGGCGCGCTCAGCCAGACGCCGTGGGCGACGGAAAAGCGCGGGGACAGGACGCCGAGGGCAGCCAGGTGGGTGAGGGTCGCCCGGCCGTACTCGCGGGGCCCATGCAGGCGCTCGTAATAGGATTCCTCCAGATGGGTCTGGATGCCGGTATCGAGCGCCTCGGCCCGCTCGGCGATGGCGGCGAGAAAGCCGTCGGAGACCCAGGGTGGTCCGGGCGGGCCGAACCACACCTCGAGGCGCGGATGGTCGCGGTAGTGGACGTGCAGCTCGTCCAGGATGGCGAAGTAGTCGTCCCGGTCGAGACTGTCCGGGCCGGGAAGGGTGGCCTCGGCGGCCTGGCGCAGGTCGGCCGGCAGGCCGGCCAGGAAGTCCCGATCGCCGTCGCGGCCGTGCACCAGGAAGCCCTGGTCGCGCATGCCGGCGGCGAAGGCGGCCCGGATGCCGGAGCGGTCGTAGGCCTCCAGGGCCTTGCGGCAGCGCCCGGCGTAGGCCTCGGCGCTGCCGCGCCCGCCGTGGACCTCGACCACGGCGGTGACCCCGGTCCGCAGCAGCCGGGCGGCGCTCAGCAGCGTGTCGAGATGGATATCGCTCGCGCGCAGGCGGGCGTGCATGAGGATCCAGGGCTCCAGCAGGAGATCCGGAAGGCCCTGCTGGAGGGCTGTGGCCCCGGCGCTGTGGTGATGGGCGTTGATCAGGCCGGGCATGACCGCGACCCGATCGGAGCCGAGCACCTCGACATGGCCGTGGCGGGAGCGCAAGTCGGCCCAGGCGCCGGTTTCCATGATCCGCTCGCCCTCGATCAGCACGGCGCCGTCGTCGATCACGGTCTCGCTGTCGGCGATCACCCAGCGCCCGCGGACCAGCTTTCGTTGGCCCTTCTTTTCCATCATGGGCTTGTCCCCCGGTTTGCTTGACCGCCCGCATGCTAGCACCAGGCAGCCACGAGCAAAGTTTGGAACTTATGGAGCGGCCTTTCCTGGTATAGTGCGCACCCGCCGCCGGGGTGGAGGACGATTTCATGAGTGCACAGGCCGCATCGGCACAGGCTGGTCGCAACGATCCGGTGATCCGGACGCTGCGCGACCTGCTCGGCGATCGCCTGTCCACCTCCGCTGCCGTGTGCGAACAGCACGGGCAGGCCGAGTCCTACCACCCGAGCGCGCCACCCGATGCGGTCGCCTTCGTGGAGAGCACCGAGGAGGTGGCCGAGATCGTCAAGCTATGCGCACGCCACCGCTGCCCGGTGATCCCCTTCGGGACCGGCACCTCGCTGGAGGGGCACGTGGCGGCCTTGAAGGGCGGGATCTCGATCGACCTGTCGCGCATGAACGAGGTCCTGGAGGTCAATTCCGACGATCTCGACTGCCGCGTCCAGGCCGGGGTGACCCGCAAGCAACTGAACGATTATCTGCGCGACACAGGCCTGTTCTTTCCGATCGACCCTGGGGCCGACGCCTCCTTGGGCGGCATGGCGGCGACCCGGGCCTCGGGGACCAACGCGGTGCGCTATGGGACCATGCGCGAGGTGGTGCTCGGCCTCACCGTGGTGCTGGCCGACGGCCGGGTCGTGCGCACCGGCGGGCGGGCGCGCAAATCCTCGGCCGGCTACGACCTGACGCGTCTGCTGGTTGGCTCCGAGGGGACGCTCGGCGTCATCACCGAAGTGCAGTTGCGCCTCTTCGGCATCCCCGAGGCGATCTCGGCTGCGGTTTGCTCCTTTCCGACTCTGGAAGGCGCGGTCAACTCGGTCATCCTGACCATCCAGATGGGCATCCCGGTGGCCCGTATCGAGCTCCTGGACGAGGTCCAGATGGATGCCATCAACCGCTATTCCGACCTCGATTACCCGGTTCAGCCGACCCTGTTCTTCGAGTTTCACGGCAGCACGCACGGGGTCGAGGAGCACGCCGAAACCGTCGGCGGGATCTGCGCCGAGCTTGGCGGCGGCGACTTTCGCTGGGCGACCCGGCAGGAGGACCGCAACAAGCTGTGGCAGGCCCGCCACGACGCCTACTATGCCTGCCTCGCCCTGCGGCCGGGCGCGCGGGGCTGGCCGACCGATGTCTGCGTGCCGATCTCGCGCTTGGCCGAGTGCCTGCTGGAGACCCGGCGCGACGTGGATGCCGCCGGGCTGCTGGCACCGATCGTCGGCCACGTCGGCGACGGCAACTTCCATCTCGTCTTCGTGCTCGATCCCGAGGACAAGGAGGAGTGGCTCCGGGCGGAGGCCGTCAACAAGCGCATGGTCGAGCGTGCCTTGGCGATGGGCGGCACCTGCACCGGCGAACACGGGGTCGGCTACGGCAAGATCAAATATCTCGACGCCGAGCACGGCGAGGCGGTGGCCATTATGCGTCAGCTGAAAACCGCCCTCGACCCCGACAACATCATGAACCCCGGTAAGATCGTCGAACCCTGACGCCGCGCGTAGGGTGGGGGCAAATGGTTGGGGATAGTCCCCGGGAACCACGCTAGCCCGTTGAGGCCGGCGACTCTGGCTGCTATGGAGAGCCATCTATCGTGCGTGGCCGAGTCTTCGGGGGCATGGCGCGGTCGTGCGTGCGGGCAAAGGGATAGGCCTTGCGGAAAGTCCTGATCGCTCTCGGTGCCGTTTTGGCCCTGCTGGTTGCCGCTGTTC
>CALJXB010000164.1 GCA_937974415.1 uncultured Kiloniellales bacterium | reverse complement strand
TGCTCCGAGGTCGCGAAGATGGTGCAGGCACCGGTCTTCCACGTGAACGGCGACGATCCGGAAGCGGTCGTGCATGTCTCGCGCATCGCCATCGAGTTCCGCCAGACCTTCAAGAAGGACGTGGTGGTCGACATGTTCTGTTACCGCCGCTTCGGCCACAACGAGGGCGACGAGCCCATGTTCACCCAGCCGCGGATGTATAAGAAGATCGCCAAGCATCCCTCGGCCCGCGAGATTTACTCCGATCAGCTGGCCAGCGAGGGCGTCGTCACCAAGGACGCCGGCGAGCAACTGGTCGCCAAGAAATTCGAACTGCTGGAAAACGAGTTCGAGGCGGCAAACTCGTTCAAGCCGAACAAGGCCGATTGGCTGGAGGGCGCCTGGGCCGGCATGGAGAACGTCAAGGGCTGGGGCGCTCGGCGCGGCGAGACGGGCGTGCCGAAGGAGGTTCTCCTGGAAGTGGGCGCGGCGCTCACAAGCGCGCCCGAGGGATTCAATGTCAACCGCAAGATCGTTCGCCAGCTGGATGCCAAGCGCAAGGCGCTCGAAAGCGGCACGGGCATCGACTGGGCGACGGCGGAGGCCTTGGCATTCGGAACCCTGCTGGTGGAGGGCGCGCCGGTTCGCCTCTCGGGCCAGGACTCCAACCGCGGCACCTTCTCGCACCGCCACGCGTGCCTGATCGATCAGGAGAACGAAGACCGCCACACCATGCTCAACCACATCCGCGAGGACCAGGCGAGGATCGAGATCATCGACAGCCCCTTGAGCGAGCTGGCAGTGCTGGGCTTCGAATACGGCTACTCGCTCGCCGAGCCGCGGGCGCTGGTGCTCTGGGAGGCCCAGTTCGGCGACTTCTCCAACGGCTGTCAGATCATCATCGACCAGTTCATCGCCTCGGGCGAGGTCAAGTGGCTGCGCATGTCGGGACTCGTCATGCTGCTGCCCCACGGCTTCGAAGGCCAGGGGCCGGAGCATTCCTCTGCCCGGCTCGAGCGCTATCTGCAGCTCTGCGCAGAAGACAACATGCAAATCGTCAACTGCACGACCCCGGCCAACTACTTCCATGTGCTGCGCCGGCAGATCAACCGGCCTTTCCGCAAGCCGCTCATCGTCATGTCGCCCAAGTCGCTGTTGCGGCACAAGCGTGTGGTGTCGGACCTTCAGTGGTTCGAGCCCGACTGGACCTTCCACCGGGTGCTCTACTGCGACCAAATCCCGAGCGACAAGAAGGATGCCAAGCAGGTCGTCCTGTGCAGCGGCAAGGTTTACTACGACCTGCTGGAGGAACGGGAAAAACGCGGCGTCACCGACGTCCACTTCCTGCGCCTCGAGCAGATCTACCCCTTCCCCGCGGACGCGCTCGCCCAGGAGCTCGAGCCCTACAAGCATTGCCATCTGGTGTGGTGCCAGGAGGAGCCGCGCAACATGGGCGCCTGGCCCTTCGCCAGCACCTTCATCGAGGAAGTCGCGGAAGATATTGGCTGCAAGCATCCGACACCGCGGTATGCCGGTCGGCCGTCGGCAGCCTCACCGGCTACGGGAATGCATGCGCGTCACGTGGCCGAGCAAAAGGCGCTGATCGACGAGTCCTTCGAGGTTGGCAAGAAGGCGCTGAGCCGGATTCAAGCCCGCAAGGAGGCCTATGAGGCGCGTCAGGACAAACTGAAGAAGCCGGCCGAACAGAAGTCGTAGGCAGAAGTCGTAGGAGGAACGGCCGCCGCGCGACGGCGGCCGGTGAGCAGCGAACCCGAGGGACAGGTCAAGGACGGACTATGGCGACGGATATCGTGGTGCCCACTCTCGGGGAATCGGTGACCGAGGCGACGATCGCCCGGTGGCTCAAGAAGCCGGGCGAGGCGGTCGTTCTGGACGAGCCGCTCGTCGAGCTGGAGACGGACAAGGTCACCCTCGAAGTCAACGCCGGCGAGGCCGGGGTGCTGGCCGAGGTCCTGGTGCAGGAAGGCGAGAACGTCGAGGTTGGCGCACTGCTCGGGCGAATCGATCCGGACGGCGTCGCGACCGCGCCGGCCAGCGAAGTGGCGCCGGAGTCCGCCACCCCGGAACCCGCGGCCGAGCCTGCAGCGCCGGCTCCGGAACCTGCTGCAACGACCGCCCCGGCGCCCGAGCCGGCGGCGGCACCGGGCGGTGCGGCGGTTGAGATTATCGTGCCGGCCATGGGCGAATCGGTGACCGAGGGCATGGTGGCGCAATGGCTGAAACAGCCCGGCGATACGGTCGCTCAGGACGAGCCGCTGGTGGAGGTCGAGACCGACAAGGTGACCTTGGAGGTCAATGCGCCGGCGGCCGGGGTGCTTGAGAAAATCCTGGCCGAGGAGGGCGCCACCGTCGAAGTCGGTGCGGTGCTGGGAACGCTTGCCGCCGGTGCCGCGGCGCCTGCGCCCACACCCGAAGCGCCGCCACCGCAAGCAGCGGCGCCGGAAGCGGCTCCGGTGGCCGCGGCAGACGGCGGGCTCGATCCCGCGTCGATCGGGCGCAGCGCAGAGGACGGGCGGATCTCCAAGGCCGATCTGCTGACCTTCATCGGGGCGCCCGCGCCTACCACACAGCCCCTGTCGCCGGCCGTGCGCAAGCTGGTTTCCGACGAAAACCTCGATCCGGCACTGATCCCGGCCACCGGCCCGGGCGGGCGGCTCACCAAGGAAGACGTGCTCGATTTCATGGAGGGCAAGGCCCCGGCGATTCCGGCGACGCCGACGCCCGTGCTCGCGCCAGCCCCCGCCCCCGCCGTGGCGCCTGTTGCGGCGCCGGCGGCGGCACCGGCCGCGGCCCGCGAAGAACGGGTGCGCATGCCCAGGCTGCGTCAGACCATCGCCCGGCGCCTGAAAGAGGCCCAGAACACGGCGGCGATGCTGACCACCTTCAACGAGGCCGACATGAGCGCTGTCATGGCACTCCGCGCTCAGTACCGCGACGGCTTCGAGAAGAAGCACGGCGTCAAGCTCGGCTTCACTTCCTTCTTCACCAAGGCGGTGGTGGCCGCCTTGAAGGAGCTGCCGGCGGTCAATGCCGAGATCGACGGCGACGAGCTGGTCTATAAACACTATTACGATGTCGGCATGGCGGTCTCGGCGCCGAGCGGCTTGGTGGTCCCGGTGATCCGCGACTGCGACAAGAAGAGCTTCGCCGAGATCGAAAGTACGCTGGTGGACCTCGCCGGGCGGGCTCGCGAGGGCAAGCTGGGCATCGACGAGATGACCGGCGGCACCTTCACCATCACCAACGGCGGGGTCTTCGGCTCGCTCCTGTCGACGCCGATCCTCAACATGCCCCAGTCGGGCATCCTCGGCCTGCACAAGATCCAACAGCGGCCCATGGCGGTCGACGGCGAGGTCAAGATCCGCCCCATGATGTATCTGGCGCTGAGCTACGACCATCGCATCATCGACGGGCGCGAGGCGGTCACCTTCCTGGTGCGGGTCAAGGACTTCATCGAGGATCCGGAACGCCTGCTGCTGGATATCTGAGCGCCGGGCGAGTCGGCTTGGAGCGTCAGGAACGCAAACTTGCCTTGAGAGCATGAGGGGATCATGAGCGGCGACAGCTACGATCTGGTGGTTATCGGCGGCGGCCCGGGCGGCTACGTGGCCGCCATACGGGCGGCCCAATTGGGCATGAAGACGGCTTGCGTCGAAAAGCGCGGCAGCCTGGGCGGCACCTGCCTCAATGTCGGCTGCATTCCTTCAAAGGCGCTCTTGCATTCCTCGGAGCGCTTCGCCGAGGCGCAGCACCACCTGGCCGGACAGGGCATCAAGATCTCCAAAGTCGGCCTCGACCTGGAGACCATGATGGGTCGCAAAGACAAGGTGGTCGGCGACCTGACCAAGGGCATCGAGTTCCTGTTCAAGAAGAACAAGGTGACCTACGTCGTCGGCAGCGGCAGCATCTCCAAGGCGGGCGAGGTGAAGGTCGCGCTGAACGACGGCGGCGAAGAGACCCTCGCCGCCAAGAACATCCTGATCGCCACCGGCTCGGAGTCGACGCCGCTGCCTGGGGTCGAGGTCGACGAGGAGCGCATCGTGACCTCGACCGGCGCGCTGGCGCTCGCCAAGGTGCCCAAGGAGATGGTGGTGATCGGCGCCGGCGTGATCGGCCTCGAGCTCGGATCGGTCTGGTCTCGGCTCGGCGCCAAGGTGACGGTGATCGAGTTCCTCGACCGCATCCTGCCGGGCATGGACGGCGAGATCTGCAAGCAGACCCAGCGCATCCTCGCCAGGCAGGGCCTCAAGTTCAAGCTGGGCCACAAGGTGACGGCGGCCAAGAGCACCAAGACCAGCGTGAGCCTGACGGTCGAGCCGGTGAAGGGCGGCGACGCGGAGACGGTGAAGGCCGACATCGTGTTGGTCTCGATCGGCCGACGGCCCTACACCGAGGGCCTGGGGCTGGAGGCGCTCGGCGTCGAGATCGACAACCGCGGCGTGATCCAGGTCGACGAACGCTTCCAGACCTCGGTGCCGGGCGTTTACGCCATCGGCGACTGCGTGCCGGGGCCCATGCTCGCCCACAAGGCCGAGGACGAGGGCATGATCTGCGCCGAAATGCTGGCCGGCCAGTCCGGCCACATCGACTACAACCTGGTGCCGGGCGTGGTCTACACCTGGCCCGAGGTGGCCGGCGTCGGCAAGAC
>CALJXB010000163.1 GCA_937974415.1 uncultured Kiloniellales bacterium | reverse complement strand
GGCGCTAGCCGGATCAGGCCCCCGAGCCAGCGGCAACTGCGTGTCGGCGAGGAAATCCGCCATGCCTTGACGCGGGTGCTGGGCCGCGGCGACCTCCATGACCCCTTGCTCAGCGAGGCCACCATCACCATCACCCAGGTCGAGGTCAGTCCCGACCTGCAGAACGCGACGGCTTTCGCCATGCCCTTGGGGGGCAGTCAAGCGGACGAGGTCATCCGCGCCCTCAACCGGGCGGCGGGTTTCCTGCGCGGCCAGCTCGGCCGGGAGGTTCAGCTGCGCCATACGCCGCGGCTCGGTTTCGAGCCCGACCGGTCCTTCGATCGCGCCGACGAGGTCGAGCGCCTGCTGCGCAGCCCGCGGGTGCGGCGCGACCTGGCCCATGCCGACGAGAGTACCGAGGAGAGCGGCTCCGAAGACGCCAGGGACCGCGAAGACGCCCACAAGGAGTCTAGCGGCAATGGCGCGTAAACGCCGCGGCCGCCCGGTGCATGGCTGGGTGGCGGTCGATAAGCCGGTGGGCCCGACCTCAACCCAAGTGGTCGGGCGGGTTCGGCGCGTTTTCGACGCCCAGAAGGTGGGACACGGCGGCACCCTCGATCCCATGGCGAGCGGCCTTCTACCTATCGCCCTCGGCGAGGCGACCAAGACCGTGTCCTACGTCATGGACGCCGAGAAGACCTATCGCTTCACGGTACGTTGGGGCCAGGCGACCGACAGCGACGACGCCGAGGGCGCGGTGACCGCGGAGAGCCCCCACCGGCCCGACGAAGCCGCGATTCGCGCCGTTCTCCCGGACTTCACCGGGCGGCTGAGCCAAGTTCCGCCGGTCTATTCGGCGATCAAGGTCGCCGGCCGGCGGGCCTACGACCTGGCCCGCGCGCAGGCCGACTTCGCGCTTGAGGCCCGCGAGATCACCATCACTGGCCTGGCGCTGCTGGAGTGCCCCGATGCGGACCATGCGGTTTTCGAGGCCAGCTGCGGCAAAGGGGCCTATATGCGCGCCCTGGCGCGCGACCTGGGCGAGGCCCTGGGCACCCGCGGACACATCGCGGCCTTGCGCCGAATCCGCGTTGGGCCGTTCGAAGAAAACAACGCGATTTCCCTGGAAACTCTAGAATCTCTCGGGCATAGTGCCGCCGCTTTTGAGCACTTGCTTCCCGTCGGGGCGGCGCTGGACGACATCCCGGCCCTTACTCTGACGGCGGGCGAGGCCAATCGCTTGCGGTGTGGGCAGGCCGTGTCGCTTTTGGCGCGCGCTGATCGCGAACGGACCCAACACCTCTCACACGGAGCGGTGGTCTGTGCCATGGCGGCGGATACGCCGGTGGCACTGGCCCGCTACGAGGCCGGCGAGATTCGCCCCATCAGGGTCCTGAACCTCTAGAGGTCCTCGATCTTGGAGGGGCCAAGTCTGGCCCTCACGGAATGGAGTAGACAAAACGATGTCGATCACTGCCGAACGCAAAGGCGAACTGATAACGGAGTACGCGACCAGCGAGGGCGACACCGGCTCGCCCGAAGTCCAGGTCGCCATCCTCACCGAGCGCATCTCGAACCTGACCGAGCACCTCAAGGTGCACAAGAAGGACTTCCACTCCCGCCGCGGCTTGCTGATCATGGTCGGCCAGCGCCGGCGGCTACTGGACTATTTGAAGCGGAAGGAAGCCGGTCGCTACGACACGCTCATCAAGAGCCTGGGGCTGCGCCGCTAGGCCGGCCAAGACTGGATCCGGTTCCGAAAATGGCCGCTTCGGCTGCCATGCATCGGGATCCGGGCAAGGCATGAACGCTTTCAAGACACATAAGATGGCATCGCGATTTGGCCGGAGCGATGCCGGAAACGAGCCGGGCCGACGTAAGCGGCGGAGCCGCCGCCTGTGCGACCGCGCGCCAGCCACACGCTGGTGCGCCGCGCGCGCCGCCGCTTGCGCGGGTCCGGCTGTAACTCACCGGCCAATGCTGGAAGGACAGCAGGATCATGTTTGAAATTCATCGAAAAGAGCTGGACTGGGGCGGACGCCGCCTGGTCCTGGAAAGTGGGCGCATCGCCCGCCAGGCCGACGGCGCGGTCGTGGTCACCTATGGCGACACCGTCGTCCTCTGCACCGCTGTGGGAGACAGAGAGCCCAGAGTAGGCATCGATTTCTTCCCTCTGACGGTCAATTACCAGGAAAAGACCTTCGCCGCGGGCAAGATTCCCGGCGGGTTTTTCAAGCGCGAGGGACGGCCCAGCGAGAAGGAAACGCTCACCTCGCGGCTTATCGACCGGCCGATCCGGCCGCTCTTCGCCAAGGGATACAAGAACGAGACCCAGGTCATTTGCACCGTGCTGAGCCATGACCTGGAGAACGACCCCGACATCGCCGCAATGGTCGGCGCCTCGGCGGCCTTGACCCTCTCGGGCTTGCCGTTCCTGGGGCCGATCGCCGGCTGCCGCGTGGGCTACCGCGACGGTGCCTACATTCTCAACCCCGCCGTCGAGGAGGTGCCGGATTCAGAGCTCGATCTGGTGGTCGCCGGCACCCGCGACGGGGTGCTGATGGTCGAATCCCAGGCCCGCGAGCTCAGCGAAGAGGTGATGCTGGGCGCCGTGGTCTTCGGTCACGAGCAGATGCAGCCGGTGATCGACATGATCATCGACTTGGCCGAGCGTTGCGCGCGCGAACCACGCGACGTGCCGCCACCGCCGGAAGGGCTCGACGAGGTCAAGGACAAGCTGAGCTCCGGCTTCGGCGCCGATCTGGCCGCCGCCTACGGCGAAGCGGACAAGATGCGCCGCCGCGAGCTGGTCGACGAGGTCCGCGCCCGCGCCATCGAGTCCCTGGGCGAGGACGAGGCCGCCCTGGCGCTCGCGCCGGGCGTGCTCAAGGAGCTGGAAAGCAGCGTCGTGCGCGGCAGCATTCTGGAGACCAAGAAGCGCATCGACGGCCGCGGCACCCGCGACGTACGGCAGATCCAGGGCGAGGTCGGCATCCTGCCGCGCACCCACGGCTCGGCCTTGTTCACCCGCGGCGAGACCCAAGCCCTGGTTACCACCACCCTGGGCACCGGCCAGGACGAGCAGATCATCGATGCGCTCGATGGCGACTATCGCCAGCACTTCATGCTGCACTACAACTTCCCGCCCTATTCCGTGGGCGAGGTCAAACGGATGATCCCGCCCGGCCGACGCGAGATCGGCCACGGCAAGCTGGCCTGGCGGGCGCTCAAGCCAGTCATGCCCTCCCAGGAGGATTTCCCCTACACGGTGCGGGTCGTCTCGGAGATCACGGAATCCAACGGCTCCTCCTCCATGGCGACGGTCTGCGGCTCGTCGCTCGCCATGATGGACGCCGGCGTGCCGATCACCCGCCCGGTGGCCGGCATCGCCATGGGCCTGATCAAGGAAGACGACGGCGTGGCCGTTCTCTCGGACATCCTCGGCGACGAGGACCATCTGGGCGACATGGACTTCAAGGTGGCCGGCAGCGAGAAGGGCGTGACCTCGCTGCAGATGGACATCAAGATCACCTCGATCACCAAGGACATCATGGCCGAGGCGCTCGATCAGGCGCGCGAAGGCCGGCTGCATATCCTGGGCGAGATGGCCAGGGCGCTGGACCATGCCCGCGAGGGGGTGTCCGACCACGCGCCGCGCATCACCGTGATCAACATCCCGCGCGAGAAGATCCGCGAGGTGATCGGCACCGGCGGCAAGGTGATCCGCGAGATCACTGAGACGACCGGCGCCAAGATCGATATCGACGACGACGGCACGGTGAAAGTGGCGGCGGTCGACCAGACCCAGGGCCAGGCCGCGATCGACTGGATCAAATCCATCACCGCCGAGCCCGAGGTCGGCGAGATTTACAGCGGCAAGGTGGTCAAGGTCGTCGACTTCGGCGCCTTCGTGAACTTCATGGGCTCGCGCGACGGCCTGGTGCACATCAGCGAGCTGGCGCCCCACCGGGTCAAGACCGTGGGCGATGTGGTCAATGAAGGCGACATGGTCAAGGTCAAGTGCATTGGCATCGACGATCGCGGCAAGGTCAAGCTGTCGATGAAGGTGGTCGACCAGGAAACCGGCGAGGACCTGTCCCAGACCGCCCAGGCGAGCTGAACGAGACTCTCCGGTGTCCTGCCTCGCGCGTTGACAGGCTAGCGACACTCTGGTGTTTTTGAGCCGGGCGGCCGATGGATTCGGTCGCCCGTTTCATTATGGCCCGGGAAGGACGCCATGGCGGGCAGCAAGGACGGTCGCCGGAAATCCCCTCAGGACAGCCGCAAGGCCTTCCGGCTGCCGCCGGTCATGGGCCATCGCGGCGCGGCGGCCCACGCACCGGAGAACACCCTGGCCTCGATCCGCCGGGCGGCCGAGGCCGGTGCAAGCTGGGTCGAGTTCGATGTCATGCTGACCGGCGACGGCGTGCCGGTGCTGTTCCACGACGATTCCCTGGATCGCGTGACCGGCGAACACGGCCTGATGGCCGAGACGCCCCTGGCGAGAGTTGCCAAGCTGGACGCGGGTGCCTGGTTCGCGCCCGAGTTCCGCGGCGAAGGCGTGCCGACCTTGCGCGAAGCTCTGGAGTTGGTGCTCGAGTTGGACCTTCACCCCAACATGGAAATCAAGTCGACGCCCGGGCGCGACGTGGAAACGGCGATCGCGGCGCTCGAGGTTGCGGGCAACGTCTGGCCGGCGGAGCGTCCGCCACCGCTCGTCAGCGCCTTTAGCCGGATGAGCTTGGCGGCGGCCATGACACTGCGGCCCGATTGGCCCCGGGCGCTGATCACCTTCACGATCCCAGCCGACTGGCAGACCGCCCTGAAAGCCCTGAATTGCCAGGCCTTTCACGTCTATCACAAGGTACTGGATTGGGAATTGGTCCCGCTGATCCACAGCGCCGGGTGCGAGGTGGCGACCTTCACGGTGAACGACCAGCGCCAGGCGAAGGCACTCTATGAGGCCGCGGTCGATTGCGTGATCAGCGACGTGCCGGAGCGCGCCTTGGCGGCCTTCGAGGAGAGCCGCGCGAAGCCGGCCTAACCGGCCTGCTCGACCGAGGTCGCCCGGGTTTCCCGCGACATGAGAAACAGCACCAGCAAGATGGCCGGAATGCCGAGCAGTCCGGTGATGATGAAGAAGTGAACGTAGCTGGTCGCATCCACGATGACGCCGGAAAACCCGCCGAGGAATTTGCCCGCCAGGGTGAACAGCGAGCTGAAGAGCGCGTATTGGGTCGCCGTATAGGCCGTGTTCGTCAGGCTGGACAGGTAGGCGATGAAGACCGAGCCGGCGATACCGCCGGCCAGATTGTCGGCACTCACGGTCATCAAAAGCAGGCCGAACTCGGCCTCCGAGGCCGCTAAAAGGGCGAACGCCAGGTTGGTTACGACGGTGAGCAGCGCGCCCAGCAGCAGCGGCCTCATGAGCCCGAAACGCACCACCAGCAAGCCGCCGAGGAAGGCGCCCAGGATGCCGATCGGAATACCGACGGTCTTGGACGCCGTGGCTATGTCGCTTTTGGTGAAACCGAGATCGACGTAGAGTGGGTTCGCCATGATGCCCATGGTGATGTCGCTGATCCTGTAGAGGGCAATCAGCGCCAGGATCGCGATGGCGAGCCGCCCATTGCGGGCGAAGAAATCGACGAATGGGCTCACCACGGCGCTGGAGAACCATTGTGCCGCGTCGTGCAAACGGGGGGAAACGCGTGCGCGCGTCTCAAGCTGGCCGGCAATTTCCGCTTCGCGCTCCCGGGTCTGCTGGCTGACTTCGACTTCCGGTTCCTGGATCACGAAAACGGTCAGAATGCCGACCAACATGCAAGCCGCCATGGCGGTGTAGGCCGCCGGCCAGGAGACGAAGTCGGCGACGTAGAGAGCGCCTGCGCCGGCGGTCAAGAGCGCCATGCGATAGCCGAGCTGATAGGTGGCCGCCATGGCACCTTGCAGCTCCTTGGCCACCGCCTCGATCCGGTAGGCGTCGATCGAAACGTCCTGAGTAGCCGCGCAAAACGCCACGAACAGCGCAATGAGCGCTATCCGCACAACGTCCGTCGACGGATCGCTCGAGGCTATGGCAAGCAGGCCGGCGGCGATGCCGATCTGGGCCAGCAGCATCCAACTGCGCCGCTTGCCCAGCAGCCGGGTCAAGAACGGCAGCGGCGTGCGGTCGATGATCGGCGCCCAAACCACTTTGATGGAAAACATGATGCCGATCCACGAGAAGAAACCGATCTCGGTGCGGCTGATGTCGGCTTCGCGCAGCCAAATCGATAGGGTCGAGAAGATCAGCAGGAACGGCAGCCCAGCGGAAAACCCGAGAAACAGCATGACGAGCACGCGGGGATGGCGGTAGACCTTGAGCGCCTGCCACCAGCTCTTCTTGCCAGAGCCATGGGCGGGCCCTTTTGCCGTCTCCCGGGCACCGTCGCGGGCGGTCTCAG
>CALJXB010000162.1 GCA_937974415.1 uncultured Kiloniellales bacterium | reverse complement strand
GGCCCACTCGCTGCGGGTGCTGTCGGCGGAATCCCGCACCGAGCGGGTGCTCAAGGCCGAAGAGAAGGCGGCGCGCCTGCCAGCCATGCTGACGGTGCCGATGATCATCTTCATCCTGCCGCCGCTGTTCGTGGTACTGCTTGGCCCGGCCGCCCTCGATATCGCCGACGCCCTCAAGAACCTCGGCTTTTACGCGACTCCGGATCGCTACCTCTCTTAGGCGTTGAACGCCTGAGAGAGGTCCTCCTTGAGGTCCGCCGGATCCTCGAGACCCACCGACAGGCGCATCAAGTCGTCGCCGATGCCGAGCTCCGCCCGCTCCTCGGGCTTCAGGCGTTGATGGGTTGTCGTCGCCGGATGGGTAATCAGGCTCTTGGCGTCGCCGAGGTTGTTGGAGATGTCGATCAGTCGGAGCGCGTTGAGGAAGCGAAAGGCGCGCGCCTTGTCGCCCTCGATCTCGAAGCTGACCACCGAGCCGAAATCCTGCATCTGCCGCCGCGCCAGGGCCGTCTGGGGATGGCTATCGAGGCCCGGGTAGAGGACTCGCTTGATGCCCGACTGGGATTCGAGGAACTCGGCGATCTCGCGGGCGTTGGCACAGTGCTGGGCCATGCGCATCTCGAGGGTCTCGAGGCCCTTCACCAGGGTCCAGGCGTTGAAAGGGCTCATGGAGGGCCCGGTGTGGCGTAGGAACTGATTGAGGTGATCGTCGTGGAACTGCTGGGTGCCGAGAACCGCACCGCCCATCGTGCGCCCCTGCCCGTCGATGTGCTTGGTCGCCGAGTAGACCACGATGTCGGCGCCCAACTGCAGCGGTTGCTGCAGGACCGGGCTGGCGAAAACATTGTCGACCACCACACTTGCACCGGCCTTGTGGGCGAGCTCGCAGACCGCAGCCAGATCGATGATCTCGAGAGTCGGGTTCGACGGCGTCTCGAGGAATATCACGCGCGCGCCGCCCGCCAAAGCCGCCTCCCAGGCCGATAGATCGCGGCCGTCGATCAGCTGGGTCTCGATGCCGTAACGCGGCAGGATTTCCGCGATTATGTAGTGGCACGACCCGAAGAGGGCGCGCGAAGACACCACCCTGTCGCCGGCCTTAAGCTGGCACATGAGGGCGGCGAAGACGGCCGCCATGCCGCTCGCCGTACCGCGGCAGGTCTCCGCGCCCTCCAGCAGCCGTAGTCGCTCTTCGAACATGGCGACGGTGGGATTGGCGTAACGGGAATAAACGAAGCGTGTCACCTCGCCCTTGAAGGCGGCCTCAGCCTCTTCGGCGCTTTGATAGACATAGCCCGAGGTCATGTAGATGGCCTCGGCCGTCTCTTCGAAACCGCTGCGGGCAAGCCCGCCGCGGACCATGCGGGTCTGCTGGCGCCAGGTCTTCACGCCGCCACCCGTGGAGCGATTCGCGCTCATGGTTCTTGAACTCCTAGAAAGGAACCCGACCAAGCGGGGGAGAAATCAACCCTGAGTCCAGGGCAAGCCGGCGGCCTTCCAACCCTCGACGGTGCCGCGGTGACGCTCTGGGTCATGCCCGCCTTCGAAGCCGTCCGAGACGTTGAAGCACTGGCCGTAGCCGGCGGTGCAAAGGGCCATTGCCGCATGCCGCGAGCGCTGGCCCGAGCGGCAGATCAGAAACACTGTCTGCTCCGGGCGAACACCCTTGGCAGTAATCTCCTCGGCGAAGTTCCGATTGATCTGCATGTTTGGAAAAGTCTGCCACGGCACGAGGAGCAAAGTCTTCTCGATCGTGGATAAATCCGGCAAGCCCACGTAGGCCCATTCCGCGTCGGTCCGCACGTCCACAAGAACGGCCCCCGGGTCGCTGTTGAGGACCTCCCAGGCCTCTCTGGAGCTCACGTCGCCCGCATACTCGGCGTCCGCCATGGCCTCACTCCCTCCGCTCCGCCCAGCCGTTCTTTGCTCGGGCGGGCGCCGAACATAGCAAAGCTCGCCCCGCCCAGCCAGCGCGATTTGCCGCCGTCGGCAGCCTGAGACCCTGAGGTGAAGAAGCCCTGCCGTGTGCCGGCCCACCGCACCACCTGCCCAAGCGGTGCTGCGAACGGACCGCTTTATCGCATCATCCGGTCTTGCATCCTCGTGGCTGAGATATCAGACTCATGGCAAGGGCGCTGGCTCGTTGCCTTGCGATCGAGGATGGTCAGTGTCCAAGCATTCAATGCCAAGCCATTGACTAGAGGACAGGGAATGAAGACGAAAATCGGATTAGCCTCGCTGGTCGCAGGATTTCTAATGCTCGGCAGCCAGGCCGCGGTGGCCGAGGGCGATGCGGCCAAGGGCGAAAAGATCTACAAGAAATGCAAGGCCTGCCATTCGCTGGAGGCCGGCAAGAACAAGGTGGGTCCCTCTCTCGCCGGGATATTCGGTCGGACCGCCGGCGCGGAAGAAGGCTTCAAGTATTCCGCCGCAATGAAGGACTCCGGCATCGTCTGGGACGAGGCGACCATGGACAGCTTCCTCGCGAAGCCCAAGGAGGTCGTGCCGAAGACCCGCATGGCATTTCCAGGCCTCAAGAAGGAGCAGGACCGGATGGACCTGATCGCCTATTTGAAAGAGGCGGCTCAATAGGTTTCTGGTCGGCTGTTCTCGGCTCGGCAGTTCTCCGGTCGGCGCAGGCGCCTCGAATCGTTATCGATGGAGACTTCGGCAGGCTTTGTCGTTTGCCGACGCTAGAAAGGAAGCCGTATCACGGCCGACCCGGCCTGCCAGTATGGAGGGCGTATCGGCCCGCGCTTGGCGCGGGTCGCTGCGGTCTTGAAACGGTCTGAAGCGTCTTAGGAGAGGCTCCGACGGCGCACTTTCTCGACCGCTTCCAAGGCGTCGAGGGCGCTCATGTCCGGACGCGCCCTCAAGACGGCCCGCGTGGCCAGATCGATTTGGCCGACGGGGCCGTGTCCATCCGTCTTGGCATCGCCAAGCACCTGCTCGATCACCGTGTCCAAGACCTGACGAGAAATCTGCCTCTGCCGCACTTCCTCGAAATTGCGAAGGCGCCGTTGCAAATAGGGGCTGACATAATCACCAGACAAGAGTTCCCTCCCCGTCACACGCTGCGACGGCGCACCGGCCGGTCGACATTGCAGAGCGTGTAGAATTCGGTTCCCCGGACTTCCCAGGTATTCAAATGATCATTAACCATTGTTATTTACCAATTCAAAATATTACTTAAACCAACGTTAACACAACGAGCCGTTTATTGCAAGATATGCTGTATTGCTAAATATAGTTAATTAATTCCCATTGGATATATTATGCGGCCGCAAAGTGGCGGCCGGGCTAGCCGCGAAGGTGCCTGGCCGTGCTCGCAGCCAATCGCCCGGCGCTTCAGGCAAACCTGAGGTCGCGCGCGAGGCCTCCGGCCGGAAGCCCCGCCCGGGCGAGAAATTTCGTGTGTTGACGGGAGGTCGGCGCCCCCTCCCCTATGGCCCCCGCGGCGGCCGCTAGTTGGTCTGGATCTGCCGCATGACGTAGCGCCCGTCGCACATTTCGCCGAAGATTTCCTCCACCTCCGGGTGGGCGACCGGCCGGCCGCTGTCGTCGGGCAGCAAATTCTGTTCGGAAACGTAGGCGACGTAAGTGGACTCCTCGTTCTCCGCGAGCAGATGGTAAAATGGCTGGTCCTTGACCGGGCGGATGTCCTCCGGAATGGACAGCCACCACTCCTCCGTGCTGCTGAACACCGGATCGACATCGAAGATCACGCCGCGAAACGGGAAAAATCGATGGTGGACGATCTGACCGATCTGGAATTTCGCTTGGCGCATCGCCATTTTGATCAACCTATCCTCAAGGCGCCGAATCGGACATACTCGCAAACTCTGGCCAAGGCCGGGCGCAGTGACAAGGGGGTAGCGCCTGAGAGAGGGAAAATGGCGCAATACGGTCATTTTTTGATTGACCCGCGTTAAGAAATGAGTATGCTGCATCGCAGCATTAGGGAGTTAACCGTGAGCAAATCCAAAGAAAACAATCAAAAGCCTCAGCCCGACAAGGTTTACGAGGTGAAGCCTCGTAAGTGTCTGATGTGTCGAGATTCTTTCGAAAGCGCTTGGCCCGGCGAACGAGTCTGCCCGAAGTGCAAACAGACGAATCTGTGGCGCGCCGCCTGACCTGTCGCATCGCGATTTTCTGATTGGCCCTCTGGCCAAACGCCAATTCATCCGCAAATCACCCGCAGAAACGGCTTCAAACAGGCGAATCGGGTCTTGAAGGCCCGGAATTCGCGGCTTTCGGCCGTGAATTGGCAGCTTACCGGCAATTCCGGCTCCGTCCACTAGCTTCCTTGACAGGCGCTGCCGGCATGGGCCCGGCGGGCGTCGTGCGCCCTTGCGCCGAGACGGGTCCGCATTTCCCATTCATGTTTCGGCGAATTGGGTCCTACTTTGCGCCCTTGCCCGGCTGTTTGCGGCCCTGCGAATCGCGTAAGACAAGGGCCGACGTCGTCTACGCCTGCCGGAGCCGTCCATGGATCTCGTGACCCTCTATCGCGTCGAACCCATCCACGCACTCATGGTGAGCGTGCTGGTGCTCTATCTCGGCCTTTACCTCAACCGCAAAATCCGTTTCCTGTCGGAAAACTACATCCCGCCGGCGGTCACCGGGGGGCTGCTCTGCAGTGGCATCGTCGCCGTCGTCTACGCCGTCGCTGATCTCGAGATCGACTTCGACATGCAGATTCGCGATGTCCTGCTGCTGGTCTTCTTCAGCACCATCGGCCTCTCGGCCAAGCTGCGCACCCTGGTAGCCGGCGGCAAGGCGCTCGCGATCCTGGTCGCGGTCGCCGCCGTGTTCCTGATCCTGCAGGACACCACGGGCGTGGCGATCGCCCTCGGCCTGGGCGCCCATCCGGGCTACGGCCTGATGGCCGGCAGCATCTCCTTCGCCGGCGGCCACGGCACCGCCATCGCCTGGGGCGCCGAAGCCGAGGCCGCGGGCCTCGCCGGCGCCGGCATGGTCGGCATCGCCTTCGCCACCTTTGGGCTGATCGGCGGCGGCGTCTTGGGCGGGCCGGTTGCGCGCTACCTGATCGGCAAGAACCGCATCGAGGCGAGCCAGCACGCGGCGGGCGAGAGCGACGAGCCGGAGCCCGACGACGATGGCCGCAGTGGCGAGCTCTTCAACATCCTGACGGCGATCCTGGTGCTGGCGGTCTGCGTCGCCCTGGGCGACGCGGTCAACCGCTTCCTCTTCGCCAAGGGCGTCCTTTTGCCGGGCTTCCTGACGGCCATGCTGGTCGGCATCATCATCACCAACCTGTCCGACATCGTGAAGGTCGAGATCCACCCGAAAACCATCGACAAGTTCGGCGAGGTCGCCCTCAACATCTTCCTCGCCATGAGCCTCATGAGCATGAAGCTCTGGGGCCTCGCCGGCACGGCCGGCCCGATCCTGCTGGCGCTCATGGCCCAGATGCTGGTGATCACCCTCTTCGCCGTCTTCGTGGTGTTCCGGGTCATGGGCCGGGACTACGACGCCTGCGTGATCTCGGCCGGCTTCGTCGGCATGGGCTTGGGCGCGACGCCGGTGGCGATCGCCAACATGGACGCGGTCACCAGCCGCTTCGGCCCCTCCCCGAAAGCCTTCCTGGTGGTGCCCCTGGTGGGTGCCTTCTTCATCGACATCATGAACGCCCTGGTGATCAAGGGCTTCATCGGCGTGCTGTCGCGCTGGTTCGTTTAGACGCGGCGCAGAGGCGAGGGCCCTGCGCCGCGCCCTACTGTATTGCCGGCCCGCGCGCAGCGCCCGGCCCATCCAATTATCTGGGCCGCCCCACCCGACCACCCTGCGATAGTATGATTCCGGGGTGGTCGGATGGGGAGGTGGGCCTAATCCCAAAAATGGGTGGCCGGAACAGCCCATGAAATGGGTGATTCTCCGGGAGACTTGAGGTAAGGTCCCGCCCGCGTCGCGCCCGTAGCTCAGCTGGATAGAGCGTCGGCCTCCGGAGCCGAAGGTCACAGGTTCGAATCCTGTCGGGCGCGCCA
>CALJXB010000161.1 GCA_937974415.1 uncultured Kiloniellales bacterium | reverse complement strand
CTGCCCAGGAGGCCACCCTCGACGCCGTCGAGGATTTGATCGGGCCCAACATCTTCAACACCCACACCGTGTTCCGCATCAAGGAGCCGGCCTCCGGCACCAATTACGGCTGGCATCAGGACGCGGCGAGGATCGAGGTCGAGCCCTCCTTCGTGATCGCCTATCTCGCCATCACGGCCTCCACGCCCGACAACGGCGGCCTGCGGGTCATCCCCGGCTCCCACCGTTCGATCCGTCCCTTCGAGGTCGTCGTGAACAGCGACGGCCAGGCCGAACGCAAAGTCGCACGCACTTTGCACGTCAACGAGAGCGAAGCCCTGGACCTGACCCTCGAGCCCGGCGAGGCGACGTTCTTCAGCGGCCGCCTGGTTCACGGCTCGGGCCCGAACCGCAGCCGCCAAAGGCGCATCGCCATACTGACCGATTATACCGCCGCCCACGCCAAGCAATCCCAAGGCCGGGGGTCCGGGCAGCTGCTGCGCGGCGTCGACGCCTGGAATTGCATCGCGCCGGAACCGGTGCCGGTAGGATCCTGCACCGCGGCCGACGCCGCCCGGCGCCGAGAGATCCTCGAGCGCCATCCGGAGAATCCCCTCATGGGGCCCTTGGCGCCCGGCGAGACGGTCCGCTTCCCGGACGATCCGGCAGTCCTACCGCCGGTCTAGGCCTCCGCGGCTCCTGGCATCCGGACCGACGTCCGGTCTCGGTCCGGACCCCGTTTTGATTCTGGCTGGCCGGCCATCCCCTTGGGCAGGAGCTCAACCTCATCGGTCGGCCAAGACTCAAGTAATTAACTCGGCCTTAACCAAAACATGGACGAGTCTGTTCTTCAAGCTTATTTCATCTTATTTAACATCGAATTTATACTTTGATTTCGTCTATTAACACCTTTTTAAATCGGCCACGTAATGATCCGCCCGATCTTGCCCTGTGGTTTGCCCAAGTGAAGGAGATTGCAATCATGCTTAAGGTCATCCGTACCTTTGCCAAGGACGAGTCGGGTGCGACCGCGATCGAATACGGCCTGATCGCCGCTTTGGTCTCGGTTGCGGCGATTGGCGCGCTCACCGCGATGGGGAACTCCCTGTCGACCATGTTCAACACGGTGTCCAGTGCCCTATCCACCGCGACCGGCGGCTGAACATACCCGACGGCCGAATTCGACTGGCCGTCAGCAAAGAACAAGAAAAGGGCCTGGGCGCAATCCGCCCGGCCCTTTTTTCATTTGCCCGCCACCTGTTGAGGACGTGCCATGACCAGCCTAGGGTTCGTTTCCCAACTGACGATCCTCGGATTCATTGCGCTGCTGAGCGCAGCGGCGTTCAGCGACATTCGCAAGCTGACGATACCTAACAGCTACTGTCTGGGTATCGTCGTGTGCTTTCCGTTTTTCGCCCTGACCTCGCCGCAGCCGGTCGATTGGCCCGGTGGCCTGGCGGTCGGCGGAATCCTCTTGGTGGTCGGTTTCGTGCTGTTCACCACGGGCAAGGTCGGCGGCGGCGATGCCAAACTGCTGGCCGCCGCAGCGATTTGGGCCGGGCCCGGCCTGCTCGCCGAGTTCATCGTGCTCACCGCCTTGACCGGCGGCGGCATGGCGATCTTGCTCTACCTTCGCCATCGCTGGTCGCGCAGCCCGTCCCTCGCCGCCATGGCCGCCACCGAAGCGTCGCCGGATTTCGCCCAGCAACCCATGCCATACGGGGTGGCGATCTTTGCCGGGGGAATTTACGTGGCCTTTACCCTTCTTGGATTAGTTTGACACCCAACATTCCTGGCAAGGAGTTTCCCCAACGATGTCCGCCCGCTCTATAGTGCTGATCGCAGCGGCGTTGCTGTTGGTCATCGGTACCGTCTTCGTGGCCCGGGCCTGGCTCGACAGCCAGCGCCAAGTTGCCGCGCCGGCGCCCGAACCGAAGAAAGTCGAAGCCGTGCGCGTGCTGGTCGCGGAAGTGGCCCTGCCCGCCGGCACCTTCTTGAAAGAAGAGCACATACGCTGGCAGGCCTGGTCGACCGGCGCCCAGATCCCAGAGTCGTACCTGGTCATGACCAACACCCAGCCTACCAATCTCTTCGGGGCGGTGATTCGGCGGGGCATCGCTGCTGGCGAACCGATCACCCAGGGCCGCATTGTCAAGCCCGGCGAACGCGGCTTCATGGCCGCCGTGCTGACCCCGGGCTATCGCGCCATGTCGATCAAGATCGGCGCGGACTCCGGCGTGGCCGGTCTGGTCTTCCCGGGCGACCGCGTGGACCTCATCCTCACGCACAACCTCGAAAAAGACGACGGCGAGCAGCATCGTGCCAGCGAGACGGTACTAAAGAACGTCCGGGTCCTGGCCTTGGACAGCCGGGTCGACGACGAGACCGGGCAGGCGAAACTCGCCAAGACCGCGACCCTCGAGCTGATGCCCAAGCAGGTGGAGATACTGTCGGTGGCGCGCGAGCTGGGGCGCCTGTCGCTGAGCCTGCGGGCGCTGGCGAAGAACGAGGCCGAGCTGGAACGCCTTGCCAACTCCGAAGAGCCTCTCGAAGAGCCCAAGCCCACGTCCGGCAAGACCTATACTTGGGACGCCGAAGCCAGCGTCCTCGTACGCTGGCCCGAAAGCGACGACGATCAGGTCACGGTCGTGCGTGGCAACAACACGCAGAATCAATCGGTCGGACAGGCGTTCGACGAACTGCTGAAGAAAATGGATGAGAAGGTCCAGAAGCAGTCCAGCGCCCCGGATGCCGAAGGTTCGGAGGCAAGCCAATGAAGCGAATCACTAGTCTGAAGATTGCCCTGGCGGCCGTTGCGCTGCTGGCCGGTAACTTCTTTCCGCCGCTGACTGAAAGCGCCCAGGCGCAAGCCCAGCAGATCGGGCCCGGCTCGGAAAACGTGACCCTGGAGGTCAACGAGGGCCGCCTGGTGCGCTTGAGCAAGTCGGCCGCATCGGTCTTCATCGCCAACTCCGGGATCGCCGACGTCAACGTCAAGTCGCCGCGCATGATCTACATCTTCGGCAAGAAGCCCGGAGAAACCACACTCTACGCGCTCGACAGCAACGACAACGTCGTGGCCAATTCCCGCGTGGTGGTGTCCCACAACCTCAGCCGGCTCAACGGCGCGCTCAGCGACCTGCTGGCAAGCGGCGGAGTCACTGCCAGCTCGGTCGACGGCGGCATCGTCCTGACCGGTGCCGTGGCCACCGCGTCCGACGCGGAAGACGTTCGCCGCTTGACCGGCCGCTTCATCGGCAAGGGCGAGGACATCATCAATCGGATCGCCGTCACCCAGCCGAATCAGGTGAACCTGAGGGTGCGCATCGCCGACGTCACGCGGCAGGTCATCGAGAACTTCGGGTTCAGCTGGGATACTCTGTACGATTCGGGAGATTGGGCGTTCGCAATCGCCACTGGCACCATGTTTCCCCCGGTCGTCCACGAAGATGGTGGCCTCACGGGGACCAGTAGTTTCCAGAACGACAATTGGGACATCAACAACCTGATCGACGCGCTCGCCGCGGACGGCCTGGTCACCATTCTGGCCGAGCCGAACCTGACGGCCCTGTCGGGCGAGACCGCCAGCTTCCTGGCCGGCGGCGAGTTCCCCGTCCCGACGGACGTGAGCGACGGCGTGGCGTCGGTCGAGTTCAAGGAATTCGGCGTCAGCCTGGCCTTCACGCCGACGATCCTGAACAACAACCGGATCAGCATGCGCGTCCGCCCGGAAGTCAGCGAACTGAGCGACATCGGCGCGATCAACTTCGGCGGCATCGAGATTCCGGGCATCAGCACCCGCCGCACGGAGACCACCGTGGAGCTCGCTTCGGGCCAAAGCTTCGCGATCGCCGGGCTGCGCCTCGATGCCCGCCGCCAAGACAACGACGACATCCCCGGCCTGGGGAACATTCCCCTGCTCGGCGCCCTGTTCCAGCAGAACCGCCTGGAGGAACGCCAGCAGGAACTGTTGATCGTCGTGACTCCCTACGTCGTGTCTCCGACATCGACCGAGCCGCCGCTGCCGACCGATCCCTACATGGCGCCCCGTCAGGCTTCGGCCGGCGCCGGGGCCAACACGGCAAGCACGAGGCAGACCGTGCCGCTGCCGAACAACGCGGCCACGGCAAGTGCCGCGTCCGGCCAGACCGGCTTTATCCTGGAGTAGGACCCCATGACCCAGAAAAAACGCATGCCTTTGCGCGAACTCACCGTCATCGGGCTGTCCTGCCTGGCGGTCGTCGCCTGCTCGCCGAAACAGGGTGAACTAGGGGACAATCTCTTTCCTCACGCCAAGTGGAGGCAGATTCCGCAGTCGCCGGAAAACATGGTCGAAGTTGTCACGCTTCGCCACATGGTCCCGTTTGCCAGCGACCAGCGGGGTCTTGGCCCACGTGAACGCGACACCCTGGACGACTTCATTCGCAAGAACCGCATCAACGTCAAGGACCAGATCGTCGTTCAAGGCGGCGCGGGCGACAGCAGCCGCGTGGCCGAGGGCCGCGTGGATGCCATCCGATCCGAGTTCGCTCGCCATGGCTTGGTCGCTTCCGAGGCGGCCCCGGCGGGCGGTGCGGACGCGCCGGCCATCAACGAGGTCGCGGTGCTGATCATCCGGCCGGTCGTCATTCCGCCGGACTGCTCGGTGCCGCAGCCGGAGCCGACCCTGCGCCCCGAGCAACCCTGGGGCTGCAGCGTCAACGCCGCGCTCGGAATGATGGTCGCCGACCCGCTCGACCTGGTCGAGGGCCGGGAACTCGGGCCGGGAGATCCAGCGCAGTCCAGCGGCGCAATGCGGCGTTATCGCGAGGACAGAATCAAAGCCATCAACGAAGAGGAAACCACGCAGTAATGGGCATGCCGGATAGTCTTTTCGACCCAGAACCGCTCCAGACGGAAGCGGCCGAGTGCATCGCCTTCGTGGGTGACGAACAGACCCACAGCGTCGTCTCGTCCGTACTGCAGCAGTTCTTCGCCGATGCCGTCGTACGCGACGGCGACAGCTCTGCGGCCCTCGCCTACCTGGCCGAGGTCCCCGCGCCCAAGATTGTGATCGTCGACATAGGCGAGACCAATCAACCCTTGAGCGCCATGCTGTCGCTGACCGCGGCCTTCACCGATGATACCCAAATGATCGGGATCGGTGAGATCAACGACATCGCCCTGTATCGCGAGCTGACGGAAGCTGGCGTCACCGACTACCTGGTGAAGCCGGTTTCCGAGAAGGCCTTGGCAGCTGCCATTTCTCGCAGCGAGGAGAAATCCAAGGTCGAGGCGGCACCGACCCCACAAGCCTCTCCCGAAGAGGTCCACAAGGTCGTGGTGGTCGGCGCTCGTGGCGGCGTCGGCGCATCGACGACGGCCGTTAACCTGGCGTGGATCTTCGCCGAAGAGAAGGGCATGAAGACGGCCCTGGTCGATCTCGACCTGGAGTTCGGAACCATCGCCCTGTCTCTCGACCTGGAGCCCACGCGGGGCCTGCGTGAGGCGCTGGAAACGCCCGCACGTATCGACAACCTGTTCATCTCGAGCGCCACGGCGAAGCTGTCGGACAACCTCTCGATCATGGCCACCGAAGAAAACCTGGCGCACGGGCACAGCTTCAGCCCGAATGCGGTCGGGGTTCTCTTCGAAACGCTTGCCCACGAGAACGGCTGCATCATCGTCGATCTGCCGCGCGCCCTCTATAGCGTGCGCGACCAGGTGCTCAACGAGGCGACCCGCGTCATTCTGGTCACCGAGTTGAGCTTGCCGGCGCTCAGAGACTCGATCCGCCTGCTCGGCATCATCGAAGAGGCAGCGCCCAAGACGCCGATCACCGTGGTGGCGAACCGCTGCAAGGGCGGCCAGCAAGCCATGGGCCAAGGCGAATTCCAGAAGGCCTTGGGCCGCAAGGTCGATCTCATGATCACCGACGAGTCCAAGGTATTCAACGACGCAGCCAACTCCGGAAAGCCAGTCGTCAACCAGTCCGGCCGCAGCAAGGCAGCCAAGAGCCTGAGGTCGGTCGTCGACATCGTCAATAACGACGCAAGCGGCGCAGAGCCCAAGGCAGGAAAGAAGTCCTGGCTCAATCTGGGTGGTGCGAAGAAGACCAAGGCTACCGGGAAAAAATCGTAGGGGCTCATGTCCATTCAACCCGCCGAGGAAGAGGTGCCGAACGCTACCCCGGAGAAGCGCGTCGCCAAGAGCGACCGGGGCAGCGACCGCCAAGCCTTGCTGGCCAAGGTGCAGCCGCTGTTGTTGGAGGACTTCAAGTCCGAAGACGTGGCGACCCTGCCCAGGCCGGAGCTGGCGCTCCGTATTGGCCAAATCGTCACCACCGAGCTGGGGGGCGAGCTCGACAACCTGAACCTGTTGGAGCGGCGCAATCTGGTCGGTGACCTGATCACCTGGCTGCTCAACAACTCCAAGCCGACCCAGGCGTCGACCGACTTGATGAAGGCGAAGGCCGCCCACACCGCGGTCCAAACCCGCAAGAAGGATGAGCAGGTCGACGAGGCGGCACCCCACACGGCCACGGTCGAAAGCGCCAAATCGCGCATTCAGCCCCTCGTCATGGAGCGTCTGGATCTGACGGCGGCCTCGCAGCTCCCGCGCCGGGAGCTGGCCTATCAGGTCGGCGAGATCGTCACCGAACTGCTGCAGGAAGAGCAGATTCGCCTGAACGGCCCGGAGCACCAGGCGGTCGTCGACCTCATGCTCGACGACATGCTCGGTCTTGGGCCGCTCGAGCCTCTGCTCGCCGACGAGTCGATCACCGACATCTTGGTCAACGGGCCGCAACAGGTCTATGTCGAGCAAGGCGGCAAGCTCAACCTGACCAGTGTGAAGTTTCGCGACGACGCCCACGTCCTGAACGTCTCGCGGCGCATCGTCTCGCAGGTCGGCCGGCGGGTCGACGAAACCACGCCCCTAGTCGACGCCCGTCTCAAGGACGGCAGCCGCGTCAACATCATTATCCCGCCCCTGGCCATCGACGGCCCGTCTATCTCCATTCGTAAGTTCGCCAAGAAAAAGATCACGCTCGACGTGATGATGCGCCAGGGTAACATCTCCGATCCCATGTGCACGTTGCTGAAGATCGCCTCACGCAGCCGCCTCAACATTCTGATCTCGGGCGGCACCGGTTCGGGTAAGACGACGCTGCTCAATGCCATGTCGCAGATGATCGACCACGGCGAGCGGGTCGTGACCATCGAGGACGCCGCCGAGCTGCAGCTGCAACAGCCCCACGTGGTCCGACTGGAGACCCGGCCCGCCAACCTCGAGGGCCAAGGCGACATCACCATGCGCGATCTGGTCAAGAACGCGCTCAGAATGCGCCCCGACCGCATCATCCTCGGCGAGGTGCGCGGCAGCGAGGCGGTCGACATGCTGCAGGCAATGAACACCGGCCACGACGGCTCGCTCGGTACGATCCACGCCAACCGGCCGCGCGAGGCCTTGACCCGGCTGGAGAACATGATCGGCTTGGCCGGCATCAATCTCCCGGCCAAGGCGGTGCGCACCCAGGTCGCAGCGGCGCTCGACATGATCGTTCAGATTGCGCGTATGCGCGACGGCATGCGCCGGATCACCCATGTCACCGAGGTGATCGGAATGGAAGGCGACATCGTCACCACACAGGACCTTTTCACCTTCCAGTTCGAAGGCGAATCCGAGGACGGCACGCTCCAGGGCAGCTACAAGCCTTCCGGACTGCGGCCCTTCTTCGCAACCAAAGCCGCCTATTTCGGTCTCGAGCGCAAGCTCATGGAGGTCATGGGATGACGATTCCAGAGGAGTTCCTGCAGGGACCCGAAATCCTCATATTCGGCGGCCTCATCGTCGTCGGCCTGCTGGTCGTCATCGCGGCGCTCCTGGCCGGCGATTCCAGCAGCAAGCGGTTCAGGCGTCGGATCGATCAGGTCAAGACCGGACGCAAGCCGGCTTCCGAATCCGGGCCTCAAATCAGCGCCCGCAAGCGCACGTCCGACAGTGACTTCGCTCTGTTAGACCGTTTGATCAAGAGCGCGCTGCCGCGCCGTGAGGAGCTGCGTGCCCGTCTCGCGCGCGCCGGCCTGGAGATGACCATCGGCAGGTACCTCTCCATCAGCGGCGTCTGCGGCCTTGTCGTCTTCGGCGCGGTGGTGGCAACCGGCTTCCTGCCGCTGATCGGCGCTTTCTTTATCGGCCTGTTCGCGGCCATCGGCCTGCCCCACCTGGTCATCGCCATGATGGCCAAGCGCCGGCAGACGAAGTTCATCGCTCATTTTCCCGAGGCGATCGACCTCATGGCCCGAGGCATCAAATCGGGCTTGCCGATCAGCGAAGCCATCAAGAACGCCGGCGAGGAAGTCGCCGACCCTGTGGGATCCGAGATGCGCAAGGTGACCGACGGCGTGAAGATGGGCAACAAGCTCGAGGATATGCTCTGGGATTCGGCCGTCGAGCTGAACCTCCAGGAGTTCAAGTTCTTCACCGTCAGCCTTACCATTCAAAGCGAGACCGGCGGCAATCTGGCCGAGACCCTCGAGAATCTGTCCAACGTCCTGCGCGGCCGCCGCCAGCTCAAGCTCAAGATCAAGGCCCTGTCCGGGGAGGCCAAGGCGAGCGCCTACATCATCGGCTCCCTGCCCTTCGTCATGGCCGTCCTGATCTATCTGGTGAACTCCAATTACATCATGGATCTCTTTATCGATCCCCGCGGCCACCTGCTGATCGGCTTAGGCTTCCTTAGCTTCGCGATCGGGGCCGTGGTGATGTACCGCATGGTGAAGTTCGAGATATGACTTTCCAAGCCATCCTTGACGCGATCGGCATGTCCGCCGAGAGCCTAGTCGTTCTCATGGCGGGTTTGACCGCCGCCGCGAGCTCGGCGGCGGTCTGGGCCACCCTGCTACACCGCGACCCCGCAGCGCGGCGCGCGCGAGTCCTCGCCGCCCAACGCGAGGCGCTGCGCAGCGGCATGCTGACGGTGCGCAAGCGCGAAGAGCGCATCAAGACCATGACCTTCATGCGCCAGGTGGTCGATCGGCTACAGCTCCTACGCACCGCCCAGACGGAAAAGACCGCGCTGAAGCTGGCGCGCGCCGGGTATCGCTCCAAGGATGCGGTGGTGCGCTACCTCTTCCTGCGGATCGCCCTGCCCTTCATCTTCGGCGTCGCCGCCGTGGTGGCACTTTACGGGCTGGACCTCTACAAGCTCGACTCGACGGTGAAGCTGCTGGCCTCGATGCTGGCGGTGATGGCCGGAGCCTACTTCCCGGACGTCATGGTCAAGAACGCCGCACTCAAGCGTCAGGACAAGCTTCGCAAAGGCTTGCCTGACGGGCTCGACCTCATGGTCATCTGTGCCGAAGCCGGCCTCAGCCTGGACGCGACGCTGAGGCGCGTGGCCGACGAATTGGCCGAGGCCTCGCCGGAGCTTTCCGACGAGTTGGGCCTGACCAGCCTCGAACTCGGCTTCCTGCAGGATCGTCAGAAGGCGCTCCAGAACCTGTCCGAACGCACCAACATGCCGTCCCTGCGCGGCATGGTGAACACCCTGATGCAGGCCGAACGCTACGGCACGCCGCTGGCCCACTCGCTGCGGGTGCTGTCGGCGGAATCCCGCACCGAGCGGGTGCTCAAGGCCGAAGAGAAGGCGGCGCGCCTGCCAGCCATGCTGACGGTGCCGATGATCATCTTCATCCTGCCGCCGCTGTTCGTGGTACTGCT
>CALJXB010000160.1 GCA_937974415.1 uncultured Kiloniellales bacterium | reverse complement strand
CAGGATTTCCATCAGGCCATCGTGCAAGGCGCGCAGGCGCGACGCGAGCGGCGCTTTCGGATCCGGGCGCACCGCGCCGTCAGCGACATGCGCCAATCGGTTGCCCGACACGTCGATGATGCCCCATCCCGTGCTCCGCAGGCCGGGGTCGAGACCGATCAGACGCATGGAGGATCCGTGTTTCAAGCCGTCAACCGTGCCAATGTCTCTTCTTCGATATCGTAATTGGCCGAAACCGTTTGCACATCGTCGTTGTCGTCAAGTGCATCCATCAGGCCGAACAAGGTCGATGCCTCCTTGTCGCCGACCGTCACGGTCGTTTGCGGACGCCACACCAAGTTGGCGGAAACCGGATCGCCAAACGTCTCGGACAAGCCGTCGGCCACCGCATGCAGGTCTTCCGCCGCACAAGTAATCTCATGTCCATCGGCAGAGGACTGAACATCCTCGGCACCGGCTTCGAGTGCCGCTTCGAACATGCCGTCGTCGTCGGCCACGTCCGCTGCATAGCGAATTTCGCCGACCCGGTCGAACATAAAGCTGACCGAACCCGACTCCGCCAAATTGCCGCCGTTCTTGCTGAAGGCGGAGCGAAGTTCCGACGCGGTGCGATTCCGGTTGTCGGTAAGCGCTTCCACGATCACCGCGATGCCACCCGGGCCGTAGCCCTCATAGCGCATCTCTTCGAAGTTTGCATCGTCGGTTCCGCCCGCGCCCTTCTTGATGGCGCGATCGATGTTGTCCTTCGGCATGTTTGCCGACCGGGCCGCCGCAATCGCGGATCGCAGCCGCGGATTGGCGGACGCATCGTCACCACCCTGCTTCGCCGCGACCGTGAGTTCGCGGCCGAGTTTCGAAAACAGCTTGGCGCGCTTTTTGTCCTGCGCGCCCTTTCGGTACATGATGTTCTTGAACTGTGAATGGCCCGCCATGGGGGATGATACTCTAGATCCGGTGGGTGAAAACGCAGCAGCCACCCATATGCGGCCGCGCCGGTGTCAGCCCCAGAGGGCAGGCTTAGTGCAGATTTATGGCGATATTGCGGCGCCTTCTAACAGGATTCGCAAACAACCGAAAGACCCGCGGTGGCCGGGCCCAGCACCGGCCAAGCTTGGGCTAACCGTCTGGAATCGTGCTCGAAAGGCGCCCGCCGACGCGCAAGGGCTCGGCCCTGAGGGCGGCGCCGGTCGCGTCGTCGGTCTCCACGAAAAGGCCGCACAGCGTGCCCTCGCCCTTGGCGACCGACAAGCGTTCGGTCGGCAGCTTCCGGGTAAAGCGGGCCACCGGCACGACCTTGTCCATGCCAATCACGGAGTCGTAGTCGCCGCACATGCCGGCGTCGGACTGATAGGCGGTGCCGGCCGAGAGCACCATGGTATCTGCCGTGGGGACGTGGGTGTGGGTGCCGACGCACAGGCTCACGCGGCCGTCGACGAAGTGGCCCATGGCCATCTTCTCGCTGGTCGCCTCGCCATGCACATCGAGCACGATGGCATGGACGCTGGCGCCGAGCCGGTGCCGGCTCAGTTCCCGCTCGACTGCGGCAAAGGGGTCGTCAAGCGGGTCCATGAACAGGCGGGTCATGACGCTCATCACCAGCACTTTGCGCCCCCGGGTCGCTGGAAACAGGTCCGCGCCCTTGCCCGGCGTGCCGGCCGGGTAGTTGAGAGGCCGAATCAGGCGGGGCTCCCGGTCGATGAACTGCAGCGCCTCGCGCTGGTCCCACATGTGATTGCCGCCGGTGACGACGTCGACGCCGGCGGCGTAAAGGTCCTGGCAGATCTTCTCGGTGATCCCGAAGCCGCCGGCGGCGTTCTCGCCGTTGGCGATCACGAAATCGAGGCCAAGCCTCTTGCGCAGCTCCGGGACCCGGGAGGTCACCGCGACGCGGCCCGGCCGGCCAACGATATCGCCACAGAAGAGAATGCGCACCAAATCTACTCCCCCAGGCCTACTCCAAGCGAATCGCTTCGGCCTCGGTGACGATCCAATCGAGGCGTTTGTCGTTGGGGTCGCGCGGCACCGCCGGCACTTCCTGGGCCGCAAAGGCCAGGCCGATGGCCAGCGCCGCGCCACGCCGCCGCAATATCTCGAGGGTCCGGTCGTAGAAGCCGCCGCCGTAGCCGAGGCGGTAGCCCTGGCGGTCGAAGGCCAAGAGGGGCGCCAGGACGACAGCGGGGGTGAGCGCGGGCTTGTCCGGCCCCGGAATCCGTGTGCCGAACGCCGCCGGCTCGAGGCTGTCACCCGGCGACCAGGCACGGAACACCAGCGGCTGGCCCGCCTCGATCACGACCGGCAGGGCGATCCCATGGCCGGCCCCGTGAAGCTCCAACATGAGGGGTCGGGGATCGAGCTCGTTGCCCATCGGCCAATAGGCGGAGACCACTGCCCCTGCAGGCAGCGGCACCGCGGCCATCAGGTTGCCGCAGACGGCCTCGGCCGCCAGAGCGCCGGTCTCGGCGGCCGCCGCCCGCCGCGCCTTGGCCACGGCGCGCAGCCGGCGTTTCTCGTCGTCCAAGGTGGTCGTCATCGTGAGCCCGAGCCGAACAGCGGCGGACGAATGGAAGTTGGACGGGGCCGCCTTGGCCGTTGGCCGTTGATCATCCTCTGCGGCCTGCACTTGCAGGTGGGCGCCGTATAACGAAGCCACGGCCCCGACAGGGACAGCTCCCAAGAGGTCGGTATTGGCCCCAGGGATCGATGGCCTGACGCACCAGGCAGCACCCGCCCGGCTCTATCTAGGCATGTTCGAAGCGCGCTGCAATGCTCTCTATGCGCTGGGCGCAGGTCTCGAGGGCCGAAGTCATGGCGGCGTGGGACTCCTTGCCGTCGTCCCCGGTCTCGGCATCGAAGGATTCGAGCTGCTTGTAAGCGTCCGACAGCTCGTCGGCGATCAGCAGGCTGGTCATGACCAGCAGGCGGGCATCGCCGATCTGCCCGACCGAGCCCACCAATTCGCCCATCTTCTTGTCGACGTAGCGGGCGAGCTTGGTCAGGTGCTCTTCTTGTCCGGCGTCGCAGGCCACTTGGTAGTCGCGGCCGTTGATCTCCACCGTCAGCTCGGGCATGGCTCTAAGACTCCAAGATCGCCGTGACCTGCGCCACGGCACGGTCGAGACGCAAGGCCGCTTGCTCGGCCACGCCCGTAAGCTCTTCGTTGCGAGTGTTGGCTTCGTCGAGTGACGCCTGCAGCTGCGCCGTCGCCGGACCGTCCGAACCCGCACTCGATTCGAGCGCCTTCTCGAGGTGTTGGATGGCCGTGTCCAACTGGGACACGGCCTCTCTTAGCGTCGCCATGTTCTCGTCGCCCGTGCTCTATTCCCCCTCGCGGCTCGGCTCGATCGGGCCGCCGCCCAACGAGCATAGGCGCGCGCTCAAGTGGCGGTCAACCGTGCGGGTTAGGTGCGAACCACTCGACGGCCAGGAATTTGTCCACAGGGTCAGCGCCAAAGGCACGCCATATCGTGGTTGATTCTCCGGGCGCCTGGTAGCATCTTGCGGCCCATTCTGAGAGGCGTACAGGGGCGAAGCGAGCTTCCGGCTCGCGTTCGATGGTTCGACCAATGGATGCTGCGCAATCCGTCATCCCGCAACCGGCGGAACACGGTGAAATCGGCCATGCGGAAATGGCCAACGCGATCCGCTTCCTCGCCATGGATGCGGTGGAACAAGCCAAGTCCGGTCATCCCGGCATGCCGATGGGCATGGCCGATGTCGCGACCGTACTGTTTCAGCGCTTTCTCCGATTCGACCCCGCCCGCCCCGACTGGCCGGACCGCGACCGCTTCATCCTGTCGGCCGGGCACGGCTCCATGCTGCTTTACGCCCTGCTTCACCTCACCGGCTACCCAGCCATGACCCTGGAGGAGCTCCGCAACTTTCGGCAACTGGGCAGCAGGACCGCGGGCCATCCGGAACACGACCCGGCGAGCGGCATAGAAACCACGACCGGCCCCCTGGGCCAGGGCTTCGGCAACGCGGTCGGCCTGGCGCTGGCCGAGCGCATGATGAATGCCCGCTTCGGCGATTCCATGGTGGATCACCGGACCTACGTCATCGCCGGCGACGGCTGCCTCATGGAAGGAATCAGCCACGAAGCCGCCTCGCTTGCCGGACACCTCAGGCTAGGTCGCCTGATCGTGCTGTTCGACGACAATGGCATCTCCATCGACGGCCCGACCTCGCTCGCCGTCTCGGACGATCAGGCCGTGCGATTCGCCGCCTACGGCTGGCATGTCCAGGTCGTCGACGGGCACGACCCCGATGCGGTCGCCACCGCCATAACCGCGGCCCAGGCCGACCCGCGACCCTCGCTCATCGCCTGCCGCACGGTGATCGGCTATGGCGCCCCGACCAAGGCGGGCAGCGAGAAGACCCACGGGGCGCCCTTGGGCGCGGAGGAAATCGCCGGCGCGCGGGACAAGCTCGGCTGGACCCATCCCGCCTTCCATGTTCCGGACGACGTCCTTGCCGCCTGGCGCGCCTGCGGGGCCAAGGGCGCGGCCCTGTCCGCCGCTTGGGATGCCCGGGTCTCCGACTTGCCGGTGGCGGATCGCGGAGAGCTCGAGCGGCGCCTCGCCGGCGCCTTGCCGGAGGGCTGGGTGCAAGCCCTCACGGACCTCAAGGTTTCGATTTCGGCCGAGCAGCCGGAGATGGCGACGCGGGTCTCCTCGCAAAAGGTCTTGGACGCCCTGAGGCCGGTGATCCCGGAACTCGCCGGCGGATCGGCCGACCTGACCGGCTCCAACAATACCAAAGCCAGCGGACAGGACGTGATCGTCGCGGGCGACTATTCCGGCGGCTACATCCATTACGGGGTTCGCGAACACGCCATGGCCGCGGCCATGAACGGCATGGCGCTGCACGGCGGGCTCATCCCCTACGGCGGAACCTTCCTGGTCTTCACCGACTACTGCCGGCCGTCGATCCGCCTGTCCGCTCTCATGGGCCTGCGGGTGGTCTACGTCATGACCCACGATTCCATTGGCCTCGGAGAGGACGGGCCGACCCACCAGCCGGTCGAGCATCTGGCCGCGCTGCGCGCCATGCCGAACCTTCTGGTGGCGCGCCCGGCGGACACCGTCGAGACCGCCGAGTGCTGGCAGATCGCGCTGGAGCGGGGCGACGGACCGACGGTCCTGGCCCTGACTCGGCAGAAGCTGCCGACCGTCAGGCTCGAGCCGAGCGCAGAGAACCTGTGCGAGCGCGGGGCCTATATCCTGTCGTCGGCCGAAAGCGAGCGTGAGGTGACCCTCATCGCCTCCGGCTCCGAGGTTGCCATCGCGCTGGAGGCTCAGACGCAGCTTCAGGCCGAGGGCATCGCGACCGCGGTGATCTCCATGCCGTGTTGGGAACTCTTCGCCCAGCAGAGCGATCATTACCGCGACGAGGTCCTGGGGCCGGGCAGCTTCCGACTTGCAATCGAAGCGGCCTCGCCCTTGGGTTGGGAGAGATGGACCGGCCCGGACGGCGGCTTCGTCGGCATGACCGGCTTCGGCGCATCGGCACCCTCCAAGGACCTTTACGCCCACTTCGGAATTACGCCGGAGGCCGTGGTGGAGACCGTGAAGTCAAAACTGTAGAATAATGCAGATTGATATGTCCCGGTCGCCGCCGCAATTGACGAGAAAGGTATTGAGATCACATGAGCCAGACTCTATCTGACATCGCCAAGGCCCTGGTCGTCGATGGCAAGGGCATCCTGGCGGCCGACGAATCCTCGCCCACCATCAAGAAGCGCTTCGACAGCATCGGCGTCGAGTCCACCGAGGACACGCGCCGCGACTACCGCACCATGCTGTTCACCAGCCCCGAGGCCGGACGCTACATCAGCGGCGTGATCCTGTTCGACGAGACCCTCAGGCAGAGCGCGGCCGACGGCACGCCCCTGGTCGAGGTCCTCACGACCGGCGGCATGATTCCAGGCATCAAGGTCGATAAGGGCGCCAAGGACCTGGCCGGCTTTCCCGGTGAGAAGGTGACCGAGGGCTTAGACGGCCTGCGCGACCGTTGCGCCGAATACGCCGGGCTGGGCGCCAAGTTCACCAAGTGGCGCGCCGTCTACACGATCGGCGAGGAAGGCCCCAGCGCCGCCTGCCTGACGGCCAACGCCCACGCCCTTGCCCGCTATGCGGCAATCGCCCAGGAGGCCGGCCTGGTCCCCATCGTCGAGCCCGAGGTGCTGATGGACGGCGACCACACCATCGACGACTGCCAGATCGTCTCGGAAGAGGTGCTGCGCACGGTCTTCGCCGAACTGACGGTCCAGGAAGTCGAGCTCGAGGGCATGCTGCTGAAGCCCAATATGGTGCTCTCCGGCACGGACTGCCCGGAGCAGGCCGGCGTCGAGGAGGTGGCGAAGCGCACGGTGCAGACCCTGAAGCGCGCCGTGCCGGCGGCGGTGCCGGGCATCGTCTTCCTGTCCGGCGGCCAGTCGGACGAGGTGGCGACCCTGCACCTCAACGCCATGAACAAGCTCGGCGAGAGCCCGGCGTGGCAGCTCAGCTTCTCCTACGGCCGCGCCCTGCAGGCGGCGCCGCTCAAGGCCTGGGGCGGCAGCGCGGAGAACCTGGCGAGCGCCCAGTCCGCCTTCATGGAGCGCGCCAAGGCCAACGGCGCCGCCACCCTCGGCACCTACGGCTGAGCCCGGCGCCTGAGCCCGGACCGGCAAGACCTGACCCTGCAGTCGAACAAACCGGAGTGAAGGAGAACCCTATGGCCGCGCGTGTGGCAATCAACGGCTTTGGGCGGATCGGGCGCTTGGTGTTCCGGGCGGCCATGGAAGCCAAGCGCAAGGATGTCGAATTCGTCGCCATCAACGACCTGGGCTCGCCCCAGGACAACGCCCACCTGCTCAAGTACGATTCGGTTCACGGCACCTATCCCGGCCGTGTCCAGGCCATGAAGAGCGCCATCAAGGTGGACGGCCGCAAGGTCGCCGTGCTGTCGGAGCGGGACCCGGCCAAGCTGCCCTGGGGCGATCTCGGGGTCGACGTCGTGATGGAGTGCACCGGCCTCTTCGCCAGCAAGGAGGCGGCCTCGGCCCATCTCACCGGCGGCGCCAAGAAGGTGCTTGTCTCTGCACCCTGCACCAACGCCGACCTCACGGTCTGCTACGGCGTCAACAGCAACAAGCTGCGCAAGTCCCACAAGGTGATCTCCAACGCGTCGTGCACCACCAACTGCCTGGTGCCGGTGGCGGCCGTGCTCAACAAGGCGGTCGGCATTCAGCGCGGCTTCATGACCACGGTTCACTCCTTCACCGGCGACCAGCGCACGGTCGACACCCTGCATAAGGATCTGGCGCGGGCGCGGGCCGCGTCGGTCTCCATGATCCCGACCTCGACCGGTGCGGCGCGGGCGGTCGGCCTGGTGCTGCCGGAGCTGGCCGGCAAGCTCGACGGCACCTCGATCCGCGTGCCGACCCCCAACGTCAGCCTGGTCGACCTGACCTTCACACCCAAGCGCGCGACCAGCGTGGAGGAGATCAACGACGCCATCGTCAAGGCCGCCACGGGGCCGCTGAAGGGCGTGCTCGCCACCAACGACGAGCCGCTGGTCTCGGTCGACTACAACCACAATCCGGCCTCCTCGACCTTCGACCTGAGGGAAACCCAGGTCATCGAGGGCCGTTTCGTGCGCGTCCTGTCGTGGTACGACAACGAGTGGGGCTTCTCCAACCGCATGAGCGACGTGGCCGCCCTAC